>JAHHQT010000039.1 GCA_020026215.1 Muribaculaceae bacterium | reverse complement strand
GAGTAATACTAATCGAAGAGATTTCTTAAAGAAATCTGTTTTAGCCGGTGCGTCTTTGGCTGTATTTCCATCGATGCTTGGTGCAGAAACAAAATTAGATGAAAATCTAAAATCTATAAAAGAGTCAGAATCAAAATTGATTGTACCAAAAAATCAAGGCCTGAAAATTACAGGTACATTCCTTGATGAGATTTCACATGACATTCCACATCAAAACTGGGGTTACAAGGAATGGGATCAAGATTTTCAATACATGAAAAGAATTGGGATTGATACAGTAATCATGATTCGCTCTGGTTATCGTAAATTTATCACTTATCCTTCAAAATATTTATTAAAGAAGGGATGTTATATGCCTTCTATGGACTTATTGGAGTTGTTCCTAAGTCTTGCTGATAAATATGGCATGAAGTTCTATTTTGGACTTTATGACTCCGGCCGTTATTGGGATACCGGAGATTTGTCATGGGAAGTGGAAGACAATAAATACGTTATTGATGAGGTCTGGGAAAACTATGGTAAACGACATAAGAGTTTCGGTGGTTGGTACATCAGTGGTGAAATCAGTCGTGCGACCAAGGGCGCTATCAGTGCTTTCCATGATATGGGTAAACAGTGTAAAGATGTTTCCAATGGCTTGCCTACCTTTATTTCTCCGTGGATCGATGGGAAAAAGGCTGTTATGGCAAGTTCTGGAACTTTGACCAAGGCTGATGCTGTTTCTGTACAACAACACGAAAAAGAATGGGATGAAATATTCGACGGTATCCATGATGTTGTGGATGCTTGTGCTTTCCAAGATGGGCATATCGACTACGATGAATTGGATGCTTTCTTCTCAGTAAATAAAAAATTGGCAGATAAATACAATATGGAATGTTGGACTAATGCCGAAAGTTTTGACCGGGATATGCCGATTAAGTTCTTTCCAATTAAGTTCGACAAACTTCGCATGAAATTGGAAGCTGCCAAACGTGCTGGATATGACAAAGCCATCACTTTTGAATTTTCACACTTTATGAGTCCGCAGTCTGCATATATTCAGGCAGGACATTTGTATGACAGATACAGAGAATATTTTGATATTAAATAAATCTTTTTGAATTATCTTAAAACCAAAAAATTAATTTACATGAAATCAACTCTCAATTTCGGTTACATGATATTTCTATCAGTCGTAGCCGCCTTAGGAGGTTTTTTATTTGGATATGATACAGCCGTAATCTCGGGAACAATTGCAGATGTAGCAACACAATTTGAACTTAATACAATAGAGCAGGGCTGGTATGTCGGTTGTGCTTTGGTTGGTTCTATTGTTGGTGTCCTTTTTGCTGGTATTTTGAGTGACAAGCTTGGCCGTAAGAATACAATGATTCTTTCAGCCATTCTCTTTTCTGTTTCGGCTATAGGATGTGCTATTTGTGCTAACTTTGACCAATTGGTTATTTATAGAATTATTGGAGGTATGGGTATTGGTGTCGTTTCCATTGTATCTCCTCTTTATATTTCAGAGGTCGCCGTAGCCCAATATCGTGGACGTTTGGTTTCCTTATATCAATTGGCAGTAACAGTAGGATTTCTGGGCGCATATTTGGTTAACTATAGATTGCTTGATATTTCATTGGCTTCAACAGAAGAAGGCAGTGGTTGGATGCATTTGATTTTCATTGATGAAGTATGGCGCGGTATGTTGGGGATGGAAACAATTCCTGCACTATTGTTCTTCTTCATTATTTTCTTTATCCCGGAAAGTCCACGTTGGTTGATTTTAAAGGGAAGAGAAACTCGTGCTACAAATATTTTGGAACGCATATATGTCTCTACTAAAGAAGCTGTTTCACAATTGAATGAGACAAAATCAGTTATTTCAAGTGAAACTAAATCAGAATGGGCATTCTTGTTGAAACCGGGAATCTTTAAAGCTGTTTTGATTGGAGCAAGTATTGCTATCTTGGGGCAATTTATGGGTGTAAATGCAGTGTTGTATTACGGCCCGTCAATCTTTGAGAAAGCTGGACTTTCCGGAAGTGACTCATTATTGTATCAAGTTATGGTGGGCTTGGTCAATGTATTGACTACAGTCTTGGCGTTAGTGATTATAGACAAGGTCGGCCGAAAGAAATTGGTTTATTATGGCGTCTCCGGTATGATTATATCATTGATTCTGATTGCAGCATACTTTACATTTGGAGAAGCATGGGGTATATCAAGTTTGTTCTTGTTGGCCTTCTTCTTGTTTTATGTATTCTGTTGTGCAGTTTCAATTTGTGCTGTAATCTTTGTATTGCTTTCAGAAATGTATCCTACAAAAGTGCGTGGTTTGGCCATGTCTATAGCAGGATTGGCTCTTTGGATTGGAACTTATTTGATTGGTCAATTAACACCATACTTGTTGGAAAACTTGACTCCTGCCGGAACATTTATCTTGTTTGCGGTGATGTGTGTACCATACATTTTGATTGTATGGAAATTGATACCTGAAACAACAGGTAAGTCTCTTGAAGAAATTGAACGTTATTGGGTGAAAAAATAAGCAGATATATAAAAACATAAAACATTAAAATTATGGATTTTAAAGAATTAGCAAAACAATACAAAAGCGAACTTTTCGATAATGTATTGCCTTTTTGGTTGAATTATTCCCAAGATAAAGAATTTGGCGGATATTTTACATGCTTGTGCCGTGATGGTAAAGTATTTGATACTGATAAATTCATTTGGTTGCAAGGTCGTGAAGTATGGTTGTTCTCTATGCTTTACAATAATGTGGAGAAACGCCAAGAATGGTTGGATTGTGCCATCCAAGGTGGCGAATTTCTAAAGAAATATGGTCATGACGGTAATTACAATTGGTATTTTTCTCTAGACAGAAAAGGAAATCCATTGGTTGACCCATACAATATTTTCTCATACACTTTTGCGACAATGGCTTTCGGTCAATTGAGCAAGGCTACAGGAAACCAGGAATACGCTGAAATAGCTAAGAAAACATTTGATATTATTTTGTCAAAGGTTGACAATCCAAAAGGAAAATGGAACAAGCTACATCCTGGTACAAGAAATCTAAAAGGTTTTGCATTGCCTATGATTCTTTGTAATTTGGCTTTGGAAATTGAACACTTGTTGGACGAAGATTTCCTTGTCAAGACTATGGATACTTGTATTTCAGAAGTAATGGATGTTTTCTTGCGTCCTGAATTAGGCGGTTTGATTGTAGAAAATGTTAATGCTGACAATACTTTGGCTGATTGTTTTGAAGGACGACAAGTAACACCGGGACATGCCATTGAAGCCATGTGGTTTATTATGGATTTGGGCAAGCGTCTAAATCGTCCTGAATTGATTGAAAAAGCCAAGAATACTACATTAAAGATGCTTGAATTTGGTTGGGATAAAGAATATGATGGAATTTATTATTTCATGGATAGAAATGGATTCCCTCCACAACAACTTGAATGGGATCAAAAACTTTGGTGGGTGCACATTGAATCAATGATTTCTACTCTTAAGGGTTATCAATTGACAGGTGATAAGAAATGTCTTGAATGGTTTGAAAAGATTCACAATTATACATGGTCACACTTCAAGGATCAAGAATATCCTGAATGGTATGGTTATTTGAACCGTCGCGGTGAAGTCTTGCTTCCATTGAAGGGCGGTAAATGGAAAGGATGTTTCCACGTACCAAGAGGTTTGTACCAATGTTGGCAAATTCTTGAAAAATTGAAATAATACATAAAATTAAAGAGACCTCTTGGTAAAAGAGGCCTCTTTTTTATTCAATATTGATTTAGTGACTGCTTTGTATTAACTTTGCAGTCACTAAACTTTTTATTATGGATAAGGTATCGGAAAACCCTTTCAAAAACCGAGAAAGCGAGAATCTGTCGCTAATGGTTGTTACGGCTCTATTCGTAACGTTATATCTAATTTCTAATGTAATGGCAGTAAAAGTGATTGGATTATTTGATCTCTTTTATTTTGATGCCGGTACAATAACTTTCCCTTTTGCCTATATGTTGGGTGATGTGATTACAGAGATATGGGGCTTTCGTATATCCAAACGTATTATTATCATTACATTTATTTGCAATATAATTATGGTTGTCTGTACTCAAATTGGTGTATGGTTGCCTTCACCGGAACATTTGGCGGAAACATCAGGAGCATACAATCACATATTTACCTACGTTCCTCGCATCGTTATAGCTTCATTGGCCGGATTTCTGTTTGGGGAATTGTCCAATGCCTGGGTTATGGAGAAAATCAAAATTAGAATGAAAGGACGCAAGATGTGGGTGCGCACGATTGGCAGTTCAGCCATTGGATATGTTTTTGATACTTTGCCTTTTGTCCTAATCGCTTTTGTAGGTGTTGTTTCTGTCAGAGAACTGTTGTTGATGATGACACTACAATATTGTTCAAAAATGTTGATTGAAGCGACTTTCGGGACACCTATGGCTTATGCTGCAGTTCACTATATTCGTAAATTTGTTAGACTTCACCGATAATGGATAGATATGCAATTATAGATAGTCACATGCCTCGCGAATTTGTTTTACTGCAAGGGACAGGCTGTTGTTGGGCTAAATGTGTATTTTGTGATTATTACCATGACAAGAATAATAATCCTTTTCCTGTAAACAAAGAGGTCTTACAGAAAGTTACCGGTTGTTATGGGGTACTGGATGTGATTAATTCCGGTTCTGCTATGGAATTGGACGAAGATACATTACAATTGATTGCTGAAATTGTCAAAGCTAAAAATATTCACACGCTTTGGTTTGAGGCCCATTATTTATATAGAAAGCAGTTAAGAAAGTTCGCAGAACGTTTCCCCGGTGTTACTGTAAAGTTCCGTTGTGGAATTGAGAGTTTTGATGCGGAACAACGTAGAATTTGGAATAAGGGAATCGGAACTAATGTTACCCCAGAGGATGTTGCCCGTTATTTTCAAGGTGTATGCTTGTTGTGTTGCACGAAAGGGGAGAGTAAGGAACGTATCGTAAGAGATATTCAAATAGCACGTCAGTATTTTGAATATTTTAGCGTGAATTTATTTTGTAATAATGGAACGGCAATGGAACGGGACGAAGAACTGGCTTTATGGTTTGAGAAGGAAATTTATCCCCAAATCAAAGAAGACAGGCATATAGAAGTATTATTGAATAACACAGACTTAGGAGTAGGATAAAGTTTATAATCAGAAAACAAAAAAGCCGTTGATTTTCCATCAACGGCTTTTTTAGTTATATAATTTTATTTTTAGTCAATAACGCAAACTTTGAAAGTTTCGTTTCCAACTTTTGCAATGTAAATACCAGCATTTACTTGAATGTTGTGCATGCCTTCTGTGAAGTAACCGTTAGCTACTGTTTGTCCGGCAATATTGACAATTTGAACAAATGCTTTTTCAGTTAGATGAAGAACGATTGCATTATGTTCAGTTGCTACAGTATTGATATTTTCATTCATTAAATCTTCGACACCATTGAATTTGGTAACGTTGATTGGCAATTCACGAGAAATACCATTAAGAGTGGCAACCAATACATCTTCACCAAGTGCTATTGGATATGCCTTATTTCCAAGAATAGAAACTTTTCCATTTTTAGAAGTCCAGGTTACTCCATTTTCCGTAACCACAGTGAAGTCTGTTGTGATATTATCAAGAGTATTGTCTGCAGCTAAAAGAACAGGAGTTGCATATAATTTGAAGATGTCGGAGTTTTCTAAACCATTAATTCTCAAACGAGGATAAAGGTTCTCGGCAAATAACCAATATTTTTCAGAGAAACCATTTTTAGCTTCACTGCTCTTTAGACGATTGCCAATTAAATCAATAGTTTTTTTAGCTTGCAATGGATTTGCTTTTGGATTATTGATGTATTGTGCGTCATAGTATAAATCGCCAATAGTAGATGAAATAGTATTGCCAATACAACCTTGGGCCTTGTTTGTAGAAGCAGCACTTGCATTTAGCCCGTAATATATTTTATCGTATGCACGAGCGTTTCCAATTAGACCGCCTGGCTTGTAGTTCCCATTAATGTAACCGTAGTTTGCAATAAATTTGATATCATTTCCAACTTGTTGACCACAACCGCCAATAACACCGCCTGTCATAGATTTACCTGTGATTGTACCATAGTTTGCACATTTTGAAACGATACATCCTGCGCTTGGCTCTTGTGTGAGAACTTCACCTGCAACACCTCCAACGCTTGCATATCCTGTGACATTACAATAGTTGACAATATTTTCAAGATAAGCGTTTTGACATGCTTGACCAACTGCTCCACCTACTTGGCTTTTACCAATAACATTTCCTTTAACTTGAAGATTCTTGATAGTTCCTCCAAATACACAACCGAACAAACCTACAAATTGAGCTTCAGGTTTGTTGATGTCAAGAAGAATGCAGTGGTTGTTACCATTAAAGTTGCCAAAGAAGTTATCAACGCTACCAACAACACCTGTAAATGGGACCTCTGTTAAATCCTTTGTAAGTTCGAAATGTACGCCCTTTGTTTTACCTTGGTTAGTAAGAACATCCATTTCTTGCAAATCTTCAACAGAACTGATTAGGTATGGTTTTTCTGCAGTTCCTTCTCCTCCGGAAAATGGGCCTGTTTTAGCACTTTGATAAGTGAATTTAACAGCAGGAGCATTTTTCCACTTGTCTTCATTGTCAAGAGGTTTGACAGCATTGTCTTTTGCTTGGTTGGTGAAGAAGTCTTTACTGTCACTTGCAAAAACAAGAGAACTCCAAGGATGTTCTTTGCCTGTATAACCTATCCAGTAAAAACGGACAGAACCTTCGCTACCGTCAATGCTACGGGGTGCATCATTTACTACGGTTATAACAAGTGTTTTACCTGTATATGTATAAGGATTTTTTGATAAATCAAATGTAATTTCAATATCTTCTAGATTTATTGCAGCTGATAGAAAATCAGCAGTGAATTCTTTAGTTGCGATTACATTGTTTTGATCAAATTTTACCCATTCGTAGTATTCACCGACTTCGTCATAATAGAATTCTTTAGCATCCATTTCTTGAAGATAAATCTTCATTGTGCTTTTGTATTCAGAAAGATAACAATTTTCTGAAAAACATTTGAATGAAAGAGAGGTGATTTGTTGTCCTTTCATTGCGGCAAGTTCTTCCGGTTGATAAATAACTTGAGAACCAGAATGATTGTAAGTGAAGATGAATGGTGCATTTTGCATATTAAAGCCATCCCATGCTTCATTTTGGTCTGGCGTATCATAACCTAAACTAAGTGTTCCCGTGTTCTGGGCAAACGCTTGAGCCGAGGTGAATAGCACTATGCTTAGTGCTAAAATTTGTAGTAATTTTTGTTTCATAATTTATTAATTATTTAATTATTAATTTCTGAGTCATTCCATCAATATAAACGATATAAATACCTTTTTCGATTGAAATTTTATGGCTTCCTGCCACAAAATGTTGATTTATAAGTTGTTGTCCAAGAATATTATAAACTTGTACGTTTCTGTTTTGTGTTAAAGTCAGTTCAATGCCATTCGAAGAACTATATGCTTTGTCATTAGTAGCTTGTATTTCATTAATACCACCTTCATTGCCTAAATTAACTTCCATTTTATCAGAAAAAGGAGAGTAAACTTGAGTGTATCTGTCAGGATGTTGAGGATCGTTATATTCACGAACTACGGCATACAAATCATAGAAAACTTTTGTCGCTTTTGGAGCGTAGCGCAAATTTTTAAAATTACAAGATGTATTTTCTCCCATTACAGCTTCATTCAAATCTACAAGTACGTATGCTTTTTCGCCAGCTTTTAAGTCTTGGCTTACGCTTGCTTCATCTATATAGAAATCGTTACTCTTTGTGTTGTTGATATGAAAATAAGTATCTTGTACACCGTTTGAGAACGATAGTGTAGCAGTTGTGAAACCAGCTTGTTTAAGAATAAAGGATTGTACTTCTTCCTTAGAACCTTCGGTATGAACAAATATCTCATCTCCTGATTGTCCATATACTGTAACAGTAACATCGTATTTACCGCCATTGTTACGAGCATCAAAATATGGAGAATAAATCACTCCTCCAATCATTCCTTGGGCATAACTTGTATATCCATATACACTCCAGTTTGGTAATAGGGTATATGGGTCTAGTGTTTCATATAGCTCTTCTCCCCAAACAGGATTCTCGATTGTTCCGAAATCAATTAAGTCGAAATCTTCTTTAATAAGGTAGAACTTTTCTGCTTTTGTAGCCTGATGTTCTGTATATACAAAAACACAATAGGCTTCAGTACCTTTTACCTCTTGCCAATTTGCAGTAAAACCGTGTTCTGTTACATTGGTAGCTGGGAGAACGATTGGTTTCTCCAGAGAGGATTGTAATCTTTTTGATGGTGTAGATTTAGCACTTACTGATGAAATACCAGCAATAAGTAACGCAATTGATAAAAAGTAAATTTTTTTCATTTCATTATTATATTTATAAGCATATACCGGTTGTTACGATATATTGATTGTCATTCTGATTATTTAGATAAAAACGGTGTCCCCATGATGCTTCGATGAAATAGGACAATGTCTTGGGGCGGAGTTTAATTTGATAGCGCAAGGAAATGTTGGTATTTGTTTCGTTGGCTTTTAGATAGTCGGTCGTGTGGTTGAGCATTTTCAACATTGATTCATGACATACTCCATCTTCTGCAACGATAAGTTCTGTAGAAGTGCCAATCCTATAAGATGCATTCATCTTGATTTGAAACAAATTGCGACCTTTGATATAGGCAGCTTTTAGACTTGTTCCCACGAGTAGGTTTGAACAATTGAATTCATTATTTGAACTGGTGTGCAAACTTGTATAGTTATAGAAACCGATGTAAGGGGAGATTCCTAAAGGGATATTATTATTAATTGTTTGTTCATAGAATCCGGAAATGCGTCCGTATAATTTCTTATTGTCAAACATTAATGTTGTACCGATTTGAGGATACACATTTCCTGTTGCATCACCAAACATATTGTCATTTCCAATCCTTTTTGCATAAGTGAAATCAAGTTTTACACCGTAGTTTGCTTTCTTTACACTTTGGTTAGTCCATGCAATTTCGGTTTGAATCTTATTCTCATACAAATGATTTAATGCCAATTTGTTTAATGAAGACAAAATTTTGTCAAATGAAAACTTGTCAAACAGAAAGGATGTGCTAAATCCTTTAAAACTTGTTGGAACAAATTCCAAACTGGCTCCAAAATTATGACCTTTATAAAACACATCGTTGCATGCTCCTGAAAAACGGACGAACTCGTTACCAATACCTGTTAAATGGTATTCTTTGGAAGCACCAAGCTCATTGAAATATTTCAGGTCATTTGTTTGTTTGTATTTTCCTGCTTGTAGAGCCAAAGATAAATTGTATTTACCGAAAGTGTATCCTACTGCAAGTTACGCTTTCAAGTCAGCGACTACATTGTTAGGACGAGGATCTACTTGTCGGTATTCACACCTTGCACGATAGCATAGTTTCGCACCAAAGTTCCAATTGCTGAAATATCCGGAATATCCACCATCTAGAAAATATTCTTCATATTTGAGGTCTCCGACATAGTCATCACCTATTACATACGGGTAAAGTAATTCGAAATCGGAAGTTTCATTCCAGGTAACATCTTTCCTTTTGCCATTTGTATATGAGGCTTCACCCCAGACCAGATTGTTCTTGTCAAGTATTAGTTGGGATTCGGCTTTAATGCTCCAAAAACTGTTTGCTTTTCCCATTGGTGCAATTTTGAAATCAGAGGCATCTTCACTGATACCATTAAAATATAATGATGTCAGTGAATAATCTTGCTGAAAGAATTTTGCAGTTGGATTTGCAAATGTAGCCTCTTTAAAATTCCTTTCATAGGATTGTGATTTCACAATTTCTGAAGGAATGCTTAAAGAGTTGCTATTTTCTGCACTAACCCATGTTGAGGGTAGTAAAGAAATTCCAATGGGGAAATAAAACAGATATTTGAATTTCATTGCAATCTTTTTTAGAACTTGTGGTAAGGGTCAGCAACTTGTTCGCTTTCGAAATCAACAGTAGAGTTGTTTGTATCTTTAAGAATAGCTCTGCCATCTTCTGTGTGTGATACAACTTTTCGGCGTACGCTTTTACCGAATCTGCGAGAATCCCAACCGAATTCAGCACAATATGACCAACCTCTATCCAAAGAAGGGTCAACAACAATCCATTGGAACATGGCAGGAACACTCAAATTAACAGCATCTACAATCCAGCTGTTAGGAATTTTGTAACATCTGCCTGTCATTGGACTTTCACCTGTTTGACCAACGACAATATAATCGAAGTTGTAAGTATAGTTTACGATATAGTCGTCCAGGTCTGTCTTGATTTTAGCTAAAGCATAAGAGCAGAAACCTTGAGTGTGAGGGCTCCAGATAGTGGCAGTGTAGCAATATACTTTCTTTAAGTCTGGAACATTCGGATTGTTCACATCAGAAACGTTTGGGTTGGTAGATTCGTCCACCCATTCGAAGTCGGCTTTCGTCAAATCGAATGAATTAGGATTTGCTTTTGTGTGGTCTAATGCATTGTCACAAATCAAGATTGAACCACCTGGTTCTACAGGATGTGTTTTACCGTTACCAGGAATCATATAAACTGCTTGAACAGCCATAGCTTCGTCCATAATGTTTGGTTGGTAGTCAGCCTTAGACACTGTCAAGAATTTAGATTCTGTGATTGCAAGGCTGTCTGCGTATAACACATGGTCAGAGTTGTTGTAGATGACAAAGAATTTATCTGCATAATATTGTGAGCCTTGAGGAGTCTTTGTACCTGTGAAGAACAATTCTGCCAAGACAAAACCTGATTCTTGATTTTCAAAGAATAGTGGAATTTTAATACCATTCAAGTCTTGTAGGACTTGGATAGATTGTTTGTATCCGTTTACCTTGCTGGTAACCTTTTTGCCTTCAAAGGTATAAGTATAGTTGGCTTCAACATTTACATCATAAAAACCTTTTTTGACTTTGGCTTCGTAGATTTCACTCTCATTTTTTTGAGGATAACTGGTCTTTTTGCCAGTATTTACATCCTTGAAATATAGTACTACATCGTTTAATTTACCAACAACTGTATCTTCTGGGAGTGTTAGACTGAAATTTACAGTAAATGTAGATTCAACATCTGGTTTTGGTAGTGGTTCTTCGTCTTTAGAATCATTGTCGTCGCTACATGAAACGAAAAGCAATGATACTAACATGAATAAATAAAGCGAAAATTTTTTCATATGTTTAATTTTTAGATTTTTACATTTAATTCAATTCCAAAATAAGGCTTTGCTGTTCGTCTTACAGTCATGCCTGATTCTGTCACGTAGTCTGGCATATAATCCAAAATACGGTCAACAAACAGAGCTAAGTTTAAGTGCTTGCCAAAACTTTTTGTGACTTTAAGATTGAAGAAAGTATAGAATGGAATGGTTTTCTTATTAAATAATGAAGGGTTATAGGTTTGCACCAACCATTGTTTGTATGGATGGTGTAAGTCTTCTTCTGTAAATGGAAGAATTTCTCCTTTTGTGTTCATATATGCAAGGGGATATCCATTTTGCCGTAAGGTTTGTGAAGTCTCGAACCAGGTACATTCTGCAGTAACGGAGAATGACAAACCTAATTTCTGTATGTAGGTATCAGCCATAAAGTTGGTATTGAATGACTGATATTCTGCTCCATCTTGAGTATCGTAGTAGCCGATATATTTATTGGATACCGGAGTATTACCGATAATTTGATTGCTAACTACCTTGAACATCGGCTGGCTGTTGGAATAAGTAGATTTAAACCAAGCACCATTGACTGTGAAACGTGTTTTAATCACGTTTATACGTTTTGAAGAATATTGAAATTCAATACCCTCTTTTTTTACACTGCTTCCGTTGGTTACTCTGCCATACATGCCAAGAATAGTATCGTTCTTATGCTTGAAATCACTTAATTCAGGTTGTTTATTGACTAATGAGTTGTCAATGCTTGTTTCGTCGTAGTCTTTGTATTGGTAAGGACGAACTGTAGTTGATGTTCTGAATCCTGTTTCTTTAAGTTCGTGAAAATAGGTAACAGAGAAATTATGTCCAGACATTGATGCTCCTAAACGGATTTCCCATTTGTTATTACGTGCAGGTTTTAGATCATAATTTGTCGGATTTTCCACAAATGTGCGTAGATTAACTCTTCTATAATCAGGATTCAAATTGAAATAGTTAAGCTGTATGATATCTGTATATATCATATCAGGGTATAGATGAAGCAATGTCGGAAATTTGGTTTGTTGACCGAAGCCCCCGGAAATAAATGTATTTAATGAATGATTGCTAATTTGAATGCTTGGGAATTTCCATTGAATATTGACACGTGGGTCTAAATAAATTTTGCCTTTCATATAGTATTTGTCAGAAAGGTTAAGTAGTGACAATGCTCTAATACCTCCGGCAACAATCAATGTGTGATTGCCAATATTTGCTTTTAAGTTATCTTGAAGATATGCTGAGATTTGTTGCTGAGAAGGTATGTCGGAATAATTACGAGGTCTGTAAGGTGTTCCAGGACTTAAGGGACGTGATGGATCATAAATTTGCCCTTTACCGAAGTTCTTGTCTGTTTTCCATTCCAATCCAAGGTTGAAATCTTGTTTTACATAATTGGTATTGACGGAGAACAAAGCCTTTAATTTGGCAAATGAATTGAAAGGCTTACCGTCAACTACGACATTTGCCAAATATTTATATGGTAAATAGATGCCATCATGTTCACCTTCTTCTAATGTGGTTGATGCGATTTGGTCACGTGAAAGAGAAACCAATTTGTCTTGTTCAATGCGGCTAATTTCGTATCTTGTTGCAAAATCAAAATTTAATGATTCGAAGAAATATTTTTCGGGGAAGAAGAGTGATAGGGAATGGTTCATACTCATCATATTGTAGGAAGAACTGTATCTATCATCTTTAGAAATCAATATTTCGGGGTCATTCTTTTCATCATCGAAAGAGCCTGTGTAGTCAAGGGCTGATTTCCAACGCAGATTCATTTCATTATCAAATTTCCAAATCTTTTGAAGACGGACAGAACCTGTCAGACGTTTGTAGTTTTCAAGTTTATTACGGGGGTCCCTTTTAGCATCAAGGTAATCTAAACTTGTATTAATAGTGAAATCGTGTTCATCTACTTTAAACCCTTTGCCCACATAGATCAATTTGCTATAAGGATCAGCCTTGAATCGAGCTTCCCATGGGGTAGCTTTTAATTTCCTATTGATAATGACAACGCCACTGGTTAAGTCACCATATTCGGCAGAGGCGATACCTCGGATAATTTCCACATTTTCAATAAGGGTGTAGATATGGTTCTCATATCTACACCCTTATTGGTGTGGTTTCTATAAGCGTCCACATCTCCACTGTTAGTGCTGGATGCTTGGCGGACTAGTTGCATGTTTCCGTTGGTGCTGATTGGAATACCATCTGTTACAAAGATAGTTCCCAATGAAGAAATGTCATATCCAGAACTTTTGCTTCCCGTTTCACGTAGCTTAATTGTATTTGCTTGTGTCAACATTGGGAGTTGAGTCTTTCCTCCGGGAATTAGAGCCAATAGGTCGGTAAAACAAGATGGCTGAAGGTGTTCCATTGCCTTTCGGTCAATCTTTGAAGTACTTGTCGTTCCTTTGGATTCAGAGGCAGTGACTACAATATCATTGAGGGTATATGATTCTTGCTTTAATTTTATAGTTAGATTCTTGTCTGAGGTAATGTTTAGCTTTTCGTTGTGAGTTTTATAGCCGATAAATGAAACTGACAATTTGTATTCTCCTTTCTTGACTTGTTTGAAATAGAATTTACCCTGATTGTCAGTCATGGTATATATTTGGCGATTGTTTTTGTCGGATAGAGAAATTGAGACATACTGCATTTTCTCGTCGGAATCAAAGTCGGAAATAATACCTGATAATTTGAATGTATCATTTAGTATTTCTGCTTGACTTGAAAATGGAAACAATAATAATAGTATTGTTATTTTAATATAAAGTCTCAATTTGAACATAGTTACTTGTGGTAAAATGCAAAATTATAAAATAGGCCATTTCTATCAATATCTACTGAAAGGTAAAAATGATTGAAACTTGGCATTAAAATTGGTAAAATCTTATCATTATAATGTGTGGAATATTAGCAAAAAGCATATCAACTACGCTTAATATAGGAATTCAGCTTTTACATTTATAATAATACAGTTTTATCTATTAGCATTATTTGCCTTTTTTTCCATATATTTTTTATATTCAGGTTCTCTTTTTTTATTCATTGGGAACCAACCTTTGATTACTCTGTCTCGTTGTTCGAATAATTCAAGAATAGTCCAAAAAGAAGAAAATGAAAATACACCTAACATTGAAGATATTATCACATCTTGAATGTGTAGTGAACAAATAATTCCCAATATACCTAATATTAAGAAGAACCACCAACAGCGAGTGCCCAGATAGTACTCTGATTTAATTACAATTGGATGGAACACACCAATAATGATAAATGTGCTGATTCCAATAAATAATCCTGTCAGGCCGTTTTCGTATATAAAGTCTAACATATTAATTTTCTGACTTATATTAGAGTTATTAATTATGTTATTTGTATTTATTCCAAAGAATATTCCTACAAAAGTAATTAGAAATATTTGAAAAAATATCTTTTTGCTGAAAAAAATGACCAAAACGTATAATAATTTTCAATGACTACATTTTTAATATTTAGAGAGAGTTAAAATGTTTATATTTGCACTAGTTTATAATTTATGTTTTGAAAATGGAAACAGGATTGACTTTTACCAGTAATACAATTGTCTCAGAGAAAAATATAGCCAAGACAATGGGCTCCGGTGATTTGGAAGTGTTTGCAACTCCGTCTATGGCTGCATTGATGGAAAATGCTGCAATGAATGCAGTTGCTCATGAATTACCCATTGGATCTACTACTGTAGGTTCTTTATTGGAAATTTCACATAACCGACCTTCCGGATTAGGGGAGGCGGTTTCAGCTACTGCTACTCTTGAAGCGGTAGAAGGACGTAAACTTACGTTCTCGGTGGTTGCCAAGGATTCTAAGGGAGTAATTGGCGAGGGTAAACATATACGTTTTATAGTGGATTGTGCAAAATTCATGTCCAAGTTGGGATAGTATGCCTATAATAGGGTATTTTTATACGTTAAAATAGCAACTTTTGGTTATTTTAGGATAGTGAATATCGGCGTAAATTTGCATAGTTAAAAATGAAAAGCTATGAGAATAGAAAAAATTACTGGACGTGAAATATTGGATTCAAGAGGTAATCCAACAGTAGAAGTTGATGTTTTGCTAGAATCAGGTATTATGGGTCGTGCATCTGTTCCATCAGGTGCATCAACTGGTGAAAACGAAGCATTGGAATTGCGCGATGGTGACAAAAAACGCTATGGCGGTAAAGGTGTTTTGAAAGCAGTTGATAATATCAATAAAGTCATCGCTCCTGCATTGATTGGAATGTCAACTTTGGATCAAGTTGGTATCGACCACACTATGTTGGCTTTAGATGGTACTAAGACTAAATCAAATTTAGGTGCTAACGCTATTTTAGGTGTTTCTTTGGCTGTAGCTAAAGCTGCTGCTAATTATTTGGAACTTCCTCTATACAGATATATTGGCGGAACAAATACATACGTATTGCCAGTTCCTATGATGAACATCATTAATGGTGGTTCTCACAGTGACGCTCCTATCGCTTTCCAAGAGTTCATGATTCGCCCTGTAGGCGCATGCTGCTTTAAAGAAGGTTTGAGAATGGGTGCTGAAGTATTCCACGCTTTGAAAAAAGTTTTGCATGATCGTGGCTTGAGCACTGCTGTAGGAGATGAAGGTGGTTTCGCTCCAACTTTGGATGGAACAGAAGATGCTTTGAATTCAATCATCGCTGCTATCAAAGCTGCAGGTTATGAACCTGGAAAAGATGTTATGATTGGCATGGACTGTGCTTCATCTGAATTCTATAAGAATGGTGTTTATGATTACACTATCTTCGAAGGTGAAAAAGGAGTTAAACGTACATCTGATGAACAAGTTGACTATCTTGAAAACCTAATCAATAATTTCCCTATCGATTCTATAGAAGACGGTATGGCTGAAAACGATTGGGAAGGTTGGAAGAAATTAACTGAACGTATCGGTAAACGTTGCCAATTGGTTGGTGATGACTTGTTCGTAACTAATGTTGAATATTTATCAAGAGGTATCAAAGAAAATTGCGCTAACTCAATTCTTATCAAAGTTAACCAAATCGGTTCTTTGACTGAAACCCTTGATGCAATTGAAATGGCTCACCGTCATGGCTATACAACTGTTACTTCTCACCGTTCAGGTG
>JAHHQT010000038.1 GCA_020026215.1 Muribaculaceae bacterium | reverse complement strand
TTCAAACCTGTAACCTTTTGATCCGTAGTCAAATGCTCTATTCAGTTGAGCTACGAGGCCATGCTGTTAAAAAATTGTGACTCCGACAGGATTCAAACCTGTAACCTTTTGATCCGTAGTCAAATGCTCTATTCAGTTGAGCTACGGAGCCATTCTTTTCTCTTTTGCGGTTGCAAAGTTAAGGAATTATTTCTTTACATACAACCATTTTATGGATTATTTTTTCACTGAAAGGGTTCTCTAATCCTTCTTCTTTATTATCTTGTTAATTATTAGACGTTTGTTGTATTCTTTTATTTATTAAAAAAATCAAGAATTCAATTCGTTTAACAAAAATTTGCCCGTAATTGACTTTTCGCAGTGTGCCACTTCTTCCGGAGTGCCTTCGGCAATGATACGGCCACCTGCTTTTCCACCTTCGGGACCCATATCAATAATATAGTCTGCACTCTTGATAACATCCAAGTTGTGCTCAATTACCAAAATGGTATTGCCTTTGTTCACTAATTGAGTTAATAGGTCAAGAAGCACCTTTATATCTTCAAAGTGAAGCCCTGTTGTTGGTTCGTCAAGGATGAATAGAGTCTTGCCGGTATCCCGTTTCGCCAATTCTGTTGCCAATTTCACGCGCTGACTTTCTCCGCCTGATAATGTACTGGATGGTTGTCCCAATTTGATATAACCTAAACCTACATCTTGCAATACCTTTATCTTATGCAGGATGGCTGGAGTATTCTCAAAGAATTCCACTGCTTGGTTGATGGTCATATCCAATACATCGGCAATTGATTTACCTTTGAAGCGAACCTCAAGCGTTTCGCGGTTATATCTGCGACCGTTGCAAACTTCGCATGGTACTAAAATGTCAGGAAGAAAATTCATTTCAATAGACTTGTAGCCATTGCCTTTGCAAGTTTCGCAACGACCTCCGCTCACATTGAATGAAAAACGTCCCGGTTTATAGCCACGGATTTTAGCTTCCGGCAATTCTACAAATATTTTGCGAATGTCGGCAAATACGCCTGTGTAGGTAGCAGGATTGGAGCGTGGTGAACGGCCAATGGGGGATTGGTCAACCATCACTACCTTGTCAATGTTTTCTATACCTTTAATCTCTTTGTAGCCCAGTGGCATTTTCAGAGAGTTATAGAAATGTTGGCTCAATATTGGTTGGAGAGTTTCGTTAACTAAAGTTGATTTACCACTACCCGAAACTCCCGTGATACAAATAAATTTGCCCAAAGGTAGTTTCAAGTCCACTTCCTTCAAGTTGTTTCCAGTACACCCCAATACTTCAAGGAACTTACCATTACCTGGTCGTCTGGTTTCTGGAATAACGATGGCTTTCTGTCCGTTGATGTATTGTGCGGTAATTGTGTTACTTTTCAGCATTTCTTCCGGAGTGCCTGCAAATACCACTTCACCTCCTTTCTTTCCGGCTTTAGGACCGATGTCAACAATATAGTCAGCGGCTTCCATCATTTCCTTGTCGTGCTCTACAACGATGATGGTGTTGCCTAAATCCCTTAATTCTTTCAGTGATTTGATTAGTCTGTTGTTGTCGCGTTGGTGCAAACCAATGCTCGGTTCATCCAATATGTAGAGAACATTGACCAGTTGTGAGCCGATTTGTGTAGCCAAGCGGATGCGTTGGCTTTCTCCTCCGGATAATGAACCCGAACTTCGTTGTAAGGAAAGATACCCTAAGCCGACTTCTTCAAGGAAATATAGACGAGAGCAAATTTCTTTTAAGATTTCCTTGGATATAATTTGCTGTTGTTCGGTCAAATGGTTTTCCAAATCTTTGAACCATTCCAATAAGGATGAAATTTCCATGGCTGAAAGCTCTGCGATATTCTTGCCGTTCAAATAAAAATGTAATGCCTCTTTGTTCAAGCGTGCACCTTTACATTCAGGACATTCTATTTCTTCGTAGAATTGCCCTGCCCATTTCTTGGCTTTGACGGAAGTCTCGTCATTTTGTTGCATCTCAATGTATTTCACAATGCCTTCGTAGGTAGAGAAATAGTTGGCTGAATTATAGCCTTCAACGGTTCGGATGCGTTCTTCACTGCCATTCAGAATCTTATCAACCACTTCTTCTGACAAATCCTTGAATGGCGTTTTTAAAGAGAATCCTTCAGTCTCACAAATGGCTTCAATCTGTGAATAGATGAAGTTGTTCTTGTAAGGACCTAATGGTAGGATGGCTCCTGCATGAATGGAAAGATTCGGATCGGGAATAATCTTGTTAATGTCAATTCTATTGATGTAGCCCAAACCCTTACATTTGTGACACGCTCCTTGTGGGGAGTTGAATGAAAAGTTATGAGGTGCAGGTTCGCGATAGGACAATCCTGTTTCTGGGTCCATCAAAGTCTTGCTGTAATAGCGGTATGTATTGTCTTCAGCGTTGTAGAGCATGATGATGCCTTTGCCTTGTTTCATGGCAACAGCCACAGAGTCCTGCAAACGCTTGCGGTTCTTATCTTCGACAATTAGTTTGTCAATGACCAATTCAATGCTGTGATTCTTGTAACGGTCCAATTTCATTCCTAAAGAAATTTCCTTGATTTCACCGTCAACTCTTACATTCAAATATCCTTTCTTGCGTTGCTGTTCAAAAAGTTCTTTGTAGTGACCTTTACGATTGTTGACAAGAGGGGAGAGGATAATGGTTTTCTTTGAAGCATATTTGTCTAGAATCATATCGACAATCTTTTCTTCGGTGTATTTGACCATTTTTGCTCCACTCTCATAAGATCGGGCTTCTCCAACACGGGAGAACAGCAAACGCATGAAGTCGTAGATTTCTGTCACCGTACCAATGGTACTGCGCGGATTCTTATTGACGGTTTTCTGCTCGATGGAAATGACTGGACTTAATCCTGTTATTTTATCCACATCGGGACGTTCCAGACAACCTAACATATTGCGTGCGTATGAAGAGAAAGTCTCCACATAGCGTCGTTGTCCTTCCGCATAGATGGTGTCGAATGCCAGCGATGACTTGCCACTGCCACTCATACCCGTAATGACCGTCAATTGATTGTGCGGAATTTTTACGTCTATATTTTTAAGATTATGAACCCTTGCTCCGTAAACGGAGATTTTGTTAGGGTCTTCTTCGTATATATCGTTTATTTTTGTATCCAATTATATTTGTATGTATGTTTTGTTTGTGTTGTAACGTTAATTTGGTCCGAATATGGGATTCTGACACTATAAGTCTTCTTCAACTTGTTGGGTAACTCTGTATCACGAATCCATGGATTCATTTCACGAAGATGCATATAAGAGATACCTTGCTTCTTTGCCCATTTTGGCCAACTCAAGACAGGCTCTTTGACTTCAACTTCTTTATAGTCAATATGCTGGTAAAGCTGGGACTCTTTAAGTTTGAATCCAAAGTGTTCAGGATTATTTAGAATGAGCTTCATTGCCAAGATGCGGAAAATGTAGCGGGATGTTTCTTGATTCAGAAAAATATCAGTGGCTTTCTTTTCCAACTGTTCTTCCAATGACTTGCTGATTCTTGTCATGCCTGCGTTGTAGGATGCAGCGACGGACAACCAGTCATTGTATTTGCGATAGGCTGTTCTAAAATATTTGCACGCTGCTCTTGTGGCTTTCTCCAAGTTGAAACGTTCATCGACGTATTTATTCACTTCCAGCCCATATTGCTTGGCAGTAGTAGGCATGAATTGCCAAATACCTGCTGCTTTTGTTGGTGAAATGGCGCGTTCGTTGAACTGACTCTCAATGGCTGCCAAATAAATAAAGTCGGTTGGAATCTTTTCTTCTTTAAGTATAGGAATGATTTCTTCTATATATTTATTGGCTCTTTTTATAGTGAGCATGGTGTTCGTATGACTATAAGTCAGGGAAATGATTTCTCTATCCATTCTTTCGTACATGTCGAAACGATCAAATGAAACTTTGTCGGATGCAAATTCCATTTCCATTGGGAATGTAGGACTATATGTCGCAGTCTGTTCTTGTGCGAGGGCAGACTGATGAAATGCGAAGAATGTAGTTAGAATAATGAGCGTTTTTGAGAAAAATGTAAAATTCATTATTTACTGCTTTTTAAAATATTAATGTCTCCTTTTAATTTGTATTCTTTGCCATCAGCACCTTTGGCTTCGATAACGTAGAAATAAACTCCTGGTTTGACAAATTTGCCCTTGTTTTTGCCGTCCCATCCTTGGGCGGGGTCTTTAAATGATATGATTTTGTTACCGTATCGGTCAAATATCCAACATTCAAATGAGATGATGGATTTATAAGATACTTTCCAATAGTCATTGATGCCTTCTGTTGCATTCGGAGAGAATGCATTTGGGCACTCAAGCATGGATTCTCCAATTGAAATGGTGAAAACTTCACTTTCGTATTGGCAGGATGCATCTTCGTTGCTCGCAATGAATTTGACGAAGAATTCGCCTTCTTCCTGAAAAGTGTAGGTGGTTGTTTCTTCGTTAAGACGCAAGTAGATGTTTTTGAATCCTGCATCGTGAGCGAACAACCATTCCTTGTGCATGACTGCATCTGTGCAGACTGATGCAAATTCTATTTCGGCAGGGGCTGAGCCTCCGAGACTTTCGTCATCACTGATCTTTTCATTGTCGTTGTCTTTTTCAGTTTGAGTGGCGGTTACTCTTGCTTCAATGGACTTTGTTGTATATAAATCACTGGTGTAGGTGCGTTCTTCACCCCAAACGGCTTGGAATTTATCTCCTTTCACCGTAAATGTTGTATTGCAAAGTGGAGCTTCGATAGTTGTTTTTGCATCCAAGTTGTCTAACATTGTTGATACTTCTTTGGATTGATAATAGTTGGACTCTTCACTCCATTCCAATGTGCTATAGATAACTTCGATGTCACGGCTCAATTTCTTGGGAACACCATTGATGGTGTAGTATTTGATAGGTTCACAATTGGCATCAACGTTTAAAATTGCTATTCCACAGTCTTGTTCTTCTGGAAAGGTAATGGCACCGATGTTGAAAATATGTTTTTCATAGTTGACTAACCAAAAATAGTAGCGATTGCTTCCGTCTTCGATAATATAACCGCAATCGCCTTGTGGATTTTGGAGATGGGACAATGTGCCATCGTAAACGATATCGTTGATCGCTTCGGCATAGCCACCGCCTTTTTCTTTGTAGGTGTACCATTTCACGGCATTGTTCCCTGTTTCTGAGGTATAGTCAATGGTAACGCCATTCAAAGAATGTGCTACATATATCTTATCCAATCCTGTTGATTTTTCAGGAATAACCTCGATGACTTGTTGGGTAGAACCGCTAAAAGAAACCGAAGCATATATGCTATTTGCGCAACCGATAATAATTGTTGCTATGAATAGAATAGATCTCATGAGATTTATATTTTTATGAAGTAATCAATGGCTCTTTTAGTCAGAGCGGATTTGACATATTTACGCAAACTTACAAAATAAAATACGATTATAACGACTAAAATATATTTTATTGTTGTTTGCAAAATTAATTTGCTGTTTGGTCGCGGATTCTGTAATAAATTGCTAACTTTACACAAAATTTATTACGATAGTAATTTAAGTTGTACTAAACATATTTATAGTAGTCTTATGACTTTTTTTTTCGAAAACGATTGCAGTTCTATTATCGCCGTAGAGTGTAGTCACCAATTACAAAAAGAAGAGATTATTAAGTTGCAATGGTTGTTTAATGACGCCAAATTGCGCGAGGAGTCAACTATTAAAGGATTGTTCGTCGGTCCAAGGAAAGAAATGATTACTCCGTGGAGTACGAACGCTGTCGAAATCACACAAAACATGGGTCTTGAAGGGATTACTCGTATCGAGGAATTTTTCTTCACAAAATCAAAGAATCCTGTATTCGACAGAATGCTACAACGAGTTTATCAAGACTTGGATGAAAACATCTTTAAGGTAGAAAATAAACCGGCTCCAATCGTTCACATTTCTGATATCGAAGCTTATAACGAACAAGAAGGTTTGGCATTAAGCCCTGAAGAAATTGAGTATCTAAAACAACTAAGTGAAAAATTACAACGTCCTTTGACTGATAGTGAAGTCTTTGGTTTTTCACAAGTCAATTCTGAACACTGCCGCCATAAAATCTTCAATGGAACATTCATCATCGATGGTGAAGAAAAACCGAGTTCTTTGTTCAAATTGATTAAAAAGACATCTCAAGAAAATCCTAACAAATTAGTTTCGGCTTATAAAGATAATGTGGCTTTCGTAGAAGGTCCTACTATCGAACAATTTGCTCCGAAGAACCCTCACACTGCTGACTTCTTTGAAGTGAAAGATGTGGATACTGTGATTTCATTGAAGGCTGAAACACATAACTTCCCGACTACAGTTGAACCGTTCAATGGTGCCGCAACTGGTACTGGTGGCGAGATTCGTGACCGTCTTGGTGGTGGTCGTGCAAGTTTGCCAATTGCAGGTACTGCAGTATATATGACTTCTTATCCACGCACAGAAGAAAATCGTGCATGGGAAGTTGGTTCAATTCCTCCAAGAAAATGGTTGTACCAAACTCCGGAAGAAATATTGATTAAGGCTTCCAATGGTGCATCTGACTTCGGTAACAAATTCGGTCAACCACTTATCTGTGGTTCTGTTTTGACATTCGAAGACAAGGAAGGCAAGGAAGAATTTGCATACGATAAAGTAATCATGCTTGCCGGTGGTGTAGGTTTCGCTGCAAAACGCGATGCTATCAAAGGAGAACCTGATCCAAACCAGTCTGTTGTATTGATGGGTGGTGACAACTACCGCATCGGTATGGGGGGGGGCGCTGTTTCTTCAGTTAACACCGGTCAATATGCTAACTCTATCGAATTAAATGCTGTTCAACGTGCTAATCCTGAAATGCAAAAACGTGTTTCAAATGTAATCCGTGCTTTGTCTGAATCGGATAGAAATCCAATCGTTTCTATCCATGACCATGGTGCAGGCGGTCACTTGAATGCACTTTCTGAATTGGTAGAATCAACAGGTGGTAATATTAATATCGCAAGTCTTCCGGTTGGAGACCCAACCCTTTCTTCTAAAGAAATCGTGGGTAACGAATCTCAAGAAAGAATGGGTATGATTGTTGATAAAAAGGATGTTGAATATGTTCGCACTATTGCTGAACGTGAAAGAGCTCCTTTCTATGTTGTCGGTGAAACAACCAACGACCACAAATTCGTATTTACTCAAAGTGATGGCGTGAAACCAATAGATTTGGCAATGGATGATATGTTTGGTAGCTCTCCAAAAACATTCATGGTCGATTCAACAGTTAATCGTAAACTTCACACATTTAAATATAAGGCATCTGAATTGAATACATATCTTGAAAATGTATTGCAATTGGAAGCTGTAGCTTGTAAAGATTGGTTGACTAACAAAGTGGACCGTTCTGTAACAGGTAAAATTGCTCGCCAACAATGTCAAGGTGAAATTCAATTGCCATTGAGTGACTGTGGTGTCGTTTCTTTGGACTATACAGGAACTAAGGGTATTGCTACTTCAATTGGTCACGCTCCTCAAATAGCATTGGCAGATTCTGCTAAAGGGTCTGTTGCTGCAATCGCTGAGTCTTTGACAAATATTGTTGGTGCTCCTTTGTCTGATGGTTTGAAAGGTGTTTCTTTGAGTGCAAACTGGATGTGGCCTTGCCGTAATGAAGGTGAAGATGCTGCTCTTTATCGTGCAGTTCAAGCTTGTAGCGATTTCGCATGCAAATTGGGTATCAATATCCCAACAGGTAAAGACAGTTTGTCAATGACTCAAAAATATGGTAAAAAGAAAATCAAGGCTCCTGGAACTGTGATTATTTCTGCTGCTGGTGAAGTAAGCAACGTGAGAAAAGTTGTTTCTCCGGTTTTGAAGAATATTGCAGACAGCAAACTGTATTATATTGATTTCTCTAATTCTCCATTGGCATTGGGTGGTTCTGCATTCGCACAAACATTTAATGCAGTAGGTCAAGATGTTCCAGAAATCAGTTCACCAGAATATTTTGCTAAAGCATTCAACGCTGTACAAGCATTGGTAAATGATTCATTGATTTGTGCAATGCACGATATTTCAGCAGGTGGTTTGATTACTACTGTATTGGAAATGAACTTCGCTAATATGAACGGTGGTGTGAAATTGGACTTGAACGCATTTGCTGATAAGGATGTTGTTAAACTTTTATTCGCTGAAAACAGCGCTGTATTGGTTCAAATCAAAAATGCAGATGCTGAAAAGGCATTGGCAGTTCTTGCTGAAAACGGTGTTAATTTCAAGGAAGTTGGTCAGCCAATTGCTGAACGTATTGTCCTTGTTGAAAACAATAAGAAAGAATACTTGTTCGACATTGATTTCTTGCGTGATGTTTGGTTCAAATCATTGTCAGGATCTAAATTGGGTATCTGGGTGGCTCATGGTGAAGGTAAATTCGTTTTGCCGGAAGATTTCGACAAATACAATGTTGTCGCTAAATATTCTTACAATTCTTATCCTGCTAATCCAAACGGCTCTCCTAAGGCTGTTGCAGGTTTGGTTTCAAACGATGGCCGTCACTTGGCTATGATGCCTCACTTGGAACGTGCAATCTTCCCATGGCAATGCGGTTTCTATCCTAACAACCGCATGAATGATGAGGTGACTCCTTGGATTGAAGCATTTGTCAATGCATTGAACTGGATTAAATCTAAGAAATAATAGATAATCTAAATATCGAAAAGCGTCGTATAGTCTTCTATACGACGCTTTTTTATGCTCATCCATGCGCTGTAAATACTTTATAAAATAGAAAAAGATATGTCATATCAATGACATACCTTTTTAGTTGTCCAGGAAGGACTCGAACCCTCACAGGCGGAACCAGAATCCGAAGTGCTACCATTACACCACTGGACAATTTTGTATTGCAAAGTTAGCTTTTGTTTTTGGTTTATACAAATAGATTTCCAATAAATTTAGTGTTACTGAGGAGACCGTGTAGGCGATTTTACAACGTTACCAATCCTATTTTACAGGTACTGAATTGACTTATTGGATGTTGCTCTATAAGATATAAAAAAAGCCTGTCCTTTTGGGCAGGCCTTTCATTGATTATATTAATCTAAGATTATTTAACTTCAAAGATAACTACACGGTTCCATTTGTTGTTGTCTTCGTAAGGTTGTTCGCTTACGCCTAGACCTTGAACTGTGATGCGATCTTCTTCTACACCGTATGCAACTAATTTATCAGCAACGGCTTGAGCACGTCTTTCAGAAAGTTTTTGGTTGTAAACTTCACTACCAGTTTTCTTATCAGCGTAACCTTTAACGATAACTTTAGTATCTGTGTTAGCTTTCAAGAATTTAGACATATTGTAGATAGTAGTGTGACCTTCGTCAGAAATTCTTGTTGAGTTGAAATTGAAACGTACAGAAGGAGTGATAACTTCTTTGTTTTCAACAACTTTTTCTGTTACTTCTGGGCAAGGAAGCTGAGCTTCAGCAGCTTTCAAACGAGCGTCTTTGTCAGCAAGATCGTTATGCAATTGATTGATTTGTTTGTTCAATGCATCGATTTCACCTGAGCAGTCGTAAGGAACGTATTTAGTTACGTGACGGCCTTCTTTACCTAAGTTAATTTTGATACCTCCAGATAGAGTGAACAATGGGTCAACACCTGTTTTCCAAGCGACATTGTTGAAAGTATCGCCTAGACCTGTGCCACGAGCATCAATGTACAAATCTACATTTTTGTGAACGCGGAAACGGAATTCGATACCGAACGCACCAGCTAATGTCCAATTGTGTTCCATTGGGTTGTTGTTGTCATCAAGAATGTTGGAATTAGAAGGGTTGGTGAAACGATAGTCCCAAGCATAACCTGTACCAATTCCCAAGTAAGGGATGATAGAAAATACGCGTTTGTCATTAACACCACCTAGGCTGTTAAGCATATCCCAAGTCAAATCAATGTTAACATTTAAGTATTTCATTTTGTTCCAGCCACCATTGATCAAGTGGAGAGCACCACCTTGACCTCTGAAACGGAAACCGAAATATGGTGAGAACCAATGACCTACTGCAGCTTCATATAATGCTGTGGTTTTGTCAATATCAAAGTTGCTTTCACCTGGGTCTTTTTCAAACAATGGCATTTGAGCACCTGCACCTAATTGGATATACCAATTGTCTCTCCAAGAGTGAGTGTAAATGTCTTTTTCTGTGTTATTCTCTTGTGCATTTATTGGCATTGAGAATAGTGCTGAAACTAAGACAGCACAAACAAGTAATGTCTTTTTCATATGAATAAAAATTTGGTTGTTCTTTAAATACATTACACAAAAATAATTTTTTGTATTTAAAAAAACAAATTTTTATTCAATGAAAATTATTAATTTTTAAAATTTTTATAATCTTGTAATCTTATAAGTGATAGCCCCATTCTTTAAGCGCTTTACTCCAGTGTTTTTCAACCAAATGGACGGTGCTGTCCTCATATTTATATTTATTTTTCTTGTATCCTTTTTTCTTATCCAAGTATTTTTTGATGTCGTTTTCAGCCTCGGCAAATCCAGGTAAAGAAAGTTTTTGATACATATCTTTTGTCAGATCAAAAGCATTAGTCTCAAAATCTTCGAATTTAACCTCGTAAAGGTTGTTTTCTGGAATTAGAACTTTGTCCGCTTCGTATCTGTCGTAAAGGCGTGAATAAGTTTCAAGAATATTTTCTACAATTTTGTCTTGTGAAATGTCTTGAAGCATCAATGATTTGATTGTATTTGAGAAGAAACTTCTTGTGCTTTCGAAAACAGTATATGGGTTTCTCTTTAAATAGATGAATTTTGCATTTGGAAACATTTCAATAAGAGTCTTGACACGTCCAGTGTGTGGAGGGTTCTTGCTCAAGAATTGAGTTCCACCTGTATTTGCCATTGATACTTTAATCATTTTCAAGAAGGTTTCTTTGAAAACGGCTCTTTCTTCTTCTGTGATTTTTTCGAAAGTTAAGAATCTATCGCAATATTCCATCCATCTTTCTGGAAAGAACCAGAAATTGTAGAAGGTATAAGGCATCATGTTTGAAAGGGCAAATTCCTCTTCTTGAGGAAGGTCTGGAGCAAGTTCCATATTATCTGTCGGGCGTTTGTTCGGCATTAATGAAGCCATGCTTTTTTTGAACATTGGTTGTCCCCACAATACCAAATTAGGGAAAACTGTTTGGTAAGTAGTTGTATAACCAAAGTGTTTGTCGCAGGCGAAAACATTGTGAACAAAGGTTGTTCCACTTCTCCAGTGTCCAAGAATGAACAAAGGGTCGTGTTCCAACGGTTTGTCGGCGATTTTCTTGTATCTGTTTTCTTCCAAACATTTAGTCATGCTTAGCATACGGCAGACAAATTTTGTCAAGCGGTATTTGTTTTTATAGTGGTCACCAATATTTTGACCTTTTGTAAGTTCTTTGAATGTGTTCCAATCAGCTCCTACAAGGGTATTAACCGGAAGATTGTCAAATGTCAATGCCATAGCTTAATATTTTAGATTGATAGAGATTCCTTGTTTTGCCATTTCTTCACAAACTTTCTTAATAGCGTTGAAGTGGTTTTCTTCAATGCCAAGTTCTTTCAAATTGATAGTTACCAATGCATCGTCATGTACCAAATCTTTGCTGTCTAATTTGTCTATAATCATTCCGACAGCAGAAGTATTGTTGGTGATTGGGTCAATTAATATGAATGCACCTGTTTGTTTATTTTTGGTATATGGATCGAAGAATAATTCTTTACCAGTAGTGAATACAACACGTCCAATTTCGTTCAATGAAAGTTTCTCAACATTGGATTTTTCCATTGTATTTACATCAACTTTGTATTTGATGCTGTCAATTTTAGCACGTGTTGTGTTAGTCGTTTGTTTGATGTAGAATTGTTTGTTTACATCCATTGCTTCTTCATCCATCCAAACAAGCATAGCTTCGAAGTTACGAGATTCCAATGGTAAATTTTCAGGCTTAACAATCATTTCACCACGAGAAATATCAATTTCGTCTTCCAAAGTTAGGGTAACGCATAGAGGAGGGAATGCTTCTTCCAGTTCGCCATCATAAGTTACGATGCTCTTTACTTTTGAAGTTTTGCGAGAAGGCAATGCCATAACTTCATCACCCTTGCGGATTACGCCACTGGCAATTTTGCCGCAGAAACCGCGGAAGTTTAGGTTAGGACGAAGAACATATTGAACTGGGTAACGGAAATCTTCGTAGTTTCTATCCAAATCGATAGGAACAGTTTCCAAATAGTTCAACAATGATTTTCCTTCATACCATGGTGTGCGATCGCTCTTGTCAACCACGTTATCGCCTTCCAAAGCAGAAAGAGGAATGCAAGTTACATCTGGAATATTCAACGGTTTTACAAACTCAGAATATTCAGCAACGATATCGTCAAATACTTTTTTGTCAAAGTTAACTAAGTCCATCTTGTTCACTGCCAATACCACGTGTTTGATTCCTAGCAATGAAATCAAATAAGTGTGACGACGAGTTTGTGTGATGACACCTGTACGGGCATCTACCAAGATAATGGCAGCGTTTGCTGTTGAACCGCCGGTAATCATGTTACGAGTGTATTGTTCGTGTCCCGGAGTGTCAGCAATGATGAATTTTCTGTTATTGGTGCTGAAATAGCGGTAAGCTACGTCAATGGTAATGCCTTGTTCGCGTTCAGCTTTCAAACCGTCAAGCAATAGGGCATAGTCAATGTGTTCACCTGCGTTACCCATTCTTTTGCTGTCGCGTTCAAGAGCGTCAAGTTGGTCTTCATAAATTTTCTTGCTGTCGAAAAGCAAACGACCAATCAATGTCGATTTGCCGTCATCTACAGAACCGGCAGTTAGGAAACGTAACAAGTCTTTTTGTTCGTCCTTGTCAAGGAATTCTTTTATATTTAGTTTTGAATTGTCCATAATTTTCACTGTTTAGAAATAACCTTCTCTTTTCTTTTGTTCCATACTTGCATCCTGGTCGAAGTCGATAACACGAGTTGTACGTTCACTCTTGGTTGTTGTCATCATTTCTTCAACGATTTTTTCGATTGTGTCAGCTTCGCTTTCAACAGCGCCTGTCAAAGGCCAGCAGCCTAATGTACGGAATCTTACCATTCTCATTTTAACCTTATCGCGATATTCTTGAGGCAAACGGTCGTCATCTGCCATAATCAAGTTACCGTCAATTTCTACGATAGGGCGTTCTTTTGCAAAGTACAATGGGACGATAGGAATATTTTCTAAGCGGATATATTGCCAGATATCCAATTCTGTCCAGTTTGAAAGAGGGAAAACACGGATACTTTCTCCTTTTTGAACTTTCGCGTTGTAGATATCCCACAATTCAGGACGTTGGTTTTTCGGGTCCCATTGGTGGAATTTATCACGGAAAGAATAGATGCGTTCTTTGGCGCGGCTCTTTTCTTCATCACGACGAGCGCCACCAAATGCAGCGTCAAATTTGTATTTATCCAAAGCATGTAGCAATGCTTGTGTTTTCATCAAGTCTGTGTGAACTTTACTACCATGAGTGAAAGGACCGACACCTGCTTTGAAGGCTTCTTCGTTGGATTCAACAATTAAATTCCAGCCGTGTTCTTTTGCATATCGATCTCTAAATTCAATCATTTCTTTGAATTTCCATTTGGAGTCAATGTGCATTAAAGGAAATGGTACTTTACCCGGGGCAAAAGCTTTTTCTGCCAATCTTACCATTACTGATGAGTCTTTTCCGATAGAATAAAGCATTACCGGATTCTCAAATTCTGCTGCTACTTCTCTGATGATATGAATAGATTCAGCTTCAAGTTCTTGTAAGTGACTAAGTTTATAGTTTGACATATGTAATGTTGTTTTATTTACAATTTAATTAGTGGTAAAATCATATCCAAAAGCTGGTCAACAGACTCTTTTAGAGATAATTTTGATGTATCTAGTGAGATTGCAGGATTTTGGGGTGCTTCGAATGGAGCAGATATTCCTGTAAAGTTTTTGATTTCACCTTTTCTTGCTTTGGCATACAAGCCTTTTACATCGCGTTTCTCGCATTCTTCAAGCGGAGTACTGATGTAAACTTCTTTGAAGTCATCTTTTCCGATGATGTCAGAAGCCATTTTGCGCAAGTCGTTGTTCGGGCTGATGAATGCGGCAATGGTGATGATGCCTGTATCTACAAATAATTTGCCGATTTCAGCAATACGGCGAATATTTTCCACACGGTCAGTAGCAGAGAATCCAAGATTGTTGTTGATACCACTTCTGATGTTGTCTCCATCTAGGATTCGGCATAGCAAACCTCGTTGATGCAATTCTCTTTCCAACGCAATGGCAACTGTGCTTTTGCCAGAACCGCTAAGACCAGTAAACCAGATCATGATGCCGCGTTGATTAAGAAGTTCTTCTTTGTCTGCGCGTGACATCATTTGGTCAAAAATAGGATAAATATTGTTAGGGTTACTCATAATCCATTAAAACTCCCAAATTAGGGGAATTAAAAATATTGAAATTAAAAATGATATGATGTTTAGTGGAATACCCACTTTTACAAAGTCTGTAAATTTATAGCTTCCAACACCCTGAACAATCAAGTTGGTTTGATAACCGATAGGGGTGCTGAAACTTGTCGATGCTGCCATACAGATGACCACAAAGAATGGAGTTGGGTCAACTCCCAATTGATTGGCCACTGATAGGGCAATCGGGAAACTCAAGGCTGCCGCAGCATTGTTGGTAATTAATTCTGTAAATACGTTGGTGATAATGAATATCACGGCAAGCAGACCGTAGGGTCCAAGACTGTCGGCCATACTGATGACGTTGGTTGCTATGAGACTTGCCAAACCTGAATTATCCAATGCTTTACTGATACCGAATGCACAGGCAATGGTAATCAGAATATCCCAGGAAATATATTTGGTGTATTTTTTCGGTGGAAATGCTTTTGTCCATGCCATAAGCATTGTTGTCAAGCAAACGAAGAAGAACATGTCAAAATGCATATTAGGGAATGCTTCCTGCATAAATGGAAGTTCTCCAATGGTAGCTCCAATAATCATGAATACAACCAAAAATGTAACGAACCATCTTTTGGCTTTCGATTCACCTGGAATGTCATCTTTACCATTTGCTACCATAAGGAAGACGCGGGAATCACCCCATGTCGGAACGAAAGTGTCGTCTGCCCAAAGCACCATAGTGTCTCCTTCAAGAATTGTAAATTTATCCAAGTCGTTGGTGTAGGATTCGCCGTTGCGCTTAATCTCTTTAACGTATGCTCCGTAGTGGCGTGTAAAGTTGAATTCTCCCAATGTCTTTTTGATACCCGGAAAACGAGCGCCAATGATAACTTCTACTCTATGGAGATTGTTTTTGGGGTTGTCTTCAAATTCACTCTTGTCAATGCGAGAGTTTGGCAAAAGTTTATTGGAGAACATTAACAAATAGATAATGCCGGCGATAGCGATAAAAATGCCCACTTTTCCTAATTCAAACATAGAGAATCCCCTGTGACCTGAATCAAGAATCATACCGTGTACGACAAGATTAGTAGATGTTCCAATCAAGGAGCACATACCTCCCAAAATGGTCGCATAGGATAGGGGGATTAGAAACTTGGTAGCCGGTAATTTTAGTCTTTCAGCCCATCGTTTGATGATAGGGGCAAAAATAACGACTACCGGTGTGTTGTTTAGGAATGCTGAGATTCCCGATATCGGAGGCAATATGCATAGCAAGGCTCTCGGTACCGAAACTCGTTTATGGGGTAATATCTTTTTGATGATCACATTCAATGCTCCGCTCTGTCTTACTCCTTCGCTCACAAGAAATAGTAAGGCAACGGTAATCATTCCCTTGTTACTAAAACCTTCGAGCATTTCAGTTGGTGTTAATATGCCAGTACAGAGGAAAATAATGACGACACTAAGTAATATCATACCTGGCCTCATTATATCCATTACAAGAGCTGAAAGCATTGCAATCATGCAGACGATAACAAATATTATTTCTAAATTCATTATTGCGTTATGGTTACATCTTGCAAAAATAATAAATTTATACTGAACTTCTTAAATGATAATGTAAATAATTGTTCTAAAGATTTAAAATAATGGCTAACTAGTCTCTGAAATTAACTTGATGGTCGGAATCTTTCAACGTTGGTTATAGTTGGTTCGGAAACTCTTGAATTTCTTGTGCTGTATAGTTGTATAAAGGGTGGAATATAAACAACGATAGCTTTCCGGTAAACCGAAAAGCTATACGTTTATTGATAGGAAAAATATACTCAGAGAATTATTTCAATGCTTCTTTCAATAGGTCGTTATGTACCATTTCTTCTTTAAATACATAAGCGCCGGTTTTAGGTGACTTAACAGCTTTGATTACTTTTGTGTAAGTACGACCTTCACCTTTTTGTAGAGTTGCAACTACTTTCTTTGCCATAGCTAATATTATTTAATTTCTTTGTGTACAGTTACTCGTTTCAAGATTGGGTTGTATTTTTTCAACTCCAAACGTTCAGTTGTATTTTTGCGGTTTTTAGTTGTAATGTAACGAGATGTTCCAGGCATACCGCTAGCCTTATGTTCAGTGCATTCAAGAATGACTTGAACTCTATTACCTTTTGCTTTCTTTGCCATCTTATTCTACTGTTTTAATAGTTGTTAAGT
>JAHHQT010000037.1 GCA_020026215.1 Muribaculaceae bacterium | reverse complement strand
ACCGTATTCACGGATTGAAGCAGGTACGTTGATTTGTTTCTTCAAGTCTTCGACTGCTGCAATGAAGTCACAGGTAGTTTCTTTACCGATTAGTTTTGCCAAGTCGGCGAAACGGTCAGTTACCTTAGCATTGAAGCGCATCACGTTAGGAAGACATAAAGCGTTGGCGCAACCATGAGGAACTCCGAATATACCTCCAATTTGGTGAGCCATTGAGTGAACGATACCTAACCATGAGTTGGTAAATGCATAGCCTGCAAGTGCAGATGCATCGTGCATATTTTGACGGCATTCTCCGCATTCAGGATTGTCGTATGCTTTTTTCAAGTTGCTGAAAATAAGTTGTATACCACCTTTTGCAAATGCGTCGGCATAGTTGTCGTCGATGTTTGAGACATAAGCCTCAATACAGTGTGTCAGAGCGTCCATACCTGTGTGGGCTGTGATGGAAGGAGTCATTGACTTGCACAAGTCTCCGTCAACGATTGCCACGTCAGGTTGTAGTTCGTGAGATGCCAAAGGATATTTTACACCTTTTTCACGGTCAGTGATTACCGCCAAAGATGTTGTTTCTGTTCCTGTTCCACTAGTTGTCGGGATAGCTACAAAACGAGCTTTGTTGCGTAGTTGAGGAATCGCAAAAGCTTGAGCCATTGTTTCGAATGGTAGAGTCGGGTGTTCGTAAAGTACCCACATTGCTTTTGCAGCATCAATTGCAGATGTACCTCCAAGACCGATAATCCAGTCAGGACCAAATTCAGTCATGAATTCTGCGCCTTTTCTTACAGTATCGATAGAAGGGTCGGCTTCAACTCCAGTAAACACTTTGTATTCCATACCTATCTCGGTCAAGATGTCTTCGGTGCGTTGAAGACTTCCATTGCGAGTTGTGGAATTTTTACCTGTGATGATAGCTGCTTTTTTACCACCTTTGATTGTCTTTAATTCTTCAATACAACCGTTCCCATGGTATAGAGCACCAGAGCCATATAATTTTGCCATAATTCAAATAAAAAAATTGTTAATTGATTATGATGCAAAAGTAGTGGTACAAAGCAAGTTACCGTTTATAAAAAAACGGCATTCTTTTATAAAAACGGGAATTAACGCAGTTTTTTGCCCAAAATTCGACGTTGAAGGTCCTCTTTGAACTCCAAAGGTGTCATGTTGAACTTCAGTCCAATGTACTTATTTAAAGCAGATTGTGAGGAGAAACCAAACTCATAGGCAATCTCCTTAAAACTCAATTCCTCGAGGGCAATCGCCTTCTTCAGTTCGAGAGAAAGTTTGTCGTGGATGATTTCCAACGGAGAGAGTCCGCTATAGTTCTGGCAGACGGCGGTGAGTTTCTTCGCAGAAACGCCCAAAAGGTCGGCATAGTAGTGTACCTTGCGCTGTTCGCGATAGTTGGCATCAACTTGCTCGCGGAAACGACTGTAGAGTACGGTATCACTTTCACAGCTGATGCGTTCGGTAGTATCGGGCAGTGCGTCGATGATTTTCAACAAAATGATTTTGATGTTCAGTTTGATAATCATCTTGCGCACCGGATTCATGTCAACGTAGGCAGCACGGATAGTGTTCACCAATTCCATCAACTCGCCAAACAGCTTTGGGTTGTTTTCCAATGAAAGAAAATTAATGCGTTTCTGAAGGTCAATGTTGTAGTCTTTCAATTCGTTGCGCAACATTTCGGAACAAAACACAAGACTGTCGAAAAGTATCACCGTTGCCTTGGCGTCGGGTGAAAGTTCGATGTTGTGTACCTGGTGGGGAAATACCACGGAAACTGAGTGCGTCGGCATCTTGTAGAGGTCGAAGTCGATGACGTGGTTTGCCGTTCCTTCTTCAAGCAGAATAATCTGGTAAAAGTCGTGGCGGTGTACCCCTTTGAGTGCATTTTCACCGGAAAGTGTATGAAAGAAGAAATTCATACATTTGCTGTTTTTGGTATAAGAGCTTAGTTGTTGGTTTTGGTGTTCCATGTTGTAAGTTATATCTGACTACAAAAATAGTAAAAAACGTGTTTTTACAAAATAAATTAGGGGTGAGAATAGTTTGGTTCTGTGATAATTTAGCCTGATTAATTGTATTTTAATTGAAACATCGTAACTTTGCAAAAATTTAACCATATTCAAATGAATAGATTAAAACAAAATGGTGTACGCAATTTGCTTTTCGACCTTGGTGGTGTCATCATGAATCTTCGTCGGGAAAATTGCGTAGTTGCCTTACAGAAATTAGGTTTGAAAGAGGCCGAGGAGCTATTGGGGCTTTATTGCCAGTCCGGCCCATTCTTGATGTTGGAGGAAGGTAAGTTGTCTCCGGCAGAATTCAGAAAAGAAATTTGTAATAAAATAGGGAAACATATCGATGACGAGGTCATTGATTCGGCTTTCAATGAATTTTTGATTGGTATTCCTTTAGCTCGTCTTCATCAGCTTGAAGAATTGAGAAAGGACTACAAGATATATATGCTTTCGAATACGAACGCCATCATGTTTGACAGTAGAATCAAGGAAGAATTCGAGCAGGATGGTAAGTCGGTGAAGGATTACTTCGACGGTATCTGTGTTTCGTATGAAGAAGGCTGTGCAAAACCTGACCGACAGATTTTTGTCAATCTGTTGAAGAAATTCAATATCAAGGCGGAAGAAACTTTGTTTTTCGACGATTCGCAGAAGAATCTGGATGCCGCCGAGGAAATGGGATTCCATACATGGTTGGTTGAACCCGGAACAGAATTTATCGATGCTTTTAAAGAATAGGGAAATAGCATGCAGACCATAACTACTGATAATTGTATAGAAACAGGCATTGCCGCTACAATAGGAATGTTTGATGGTGTGCACTTGGGACATCGTTGTGTCCTTTCGTACTTGAAAGAATTGGCTGCTGCACGCGGATTGAAAAGCGGAGTCATCACGTTCTCCCAACATCCGCAGCATGTGCTTCACCCGAACGGTGACTTGAAGATGCTGATGACTTTGGAGGAGAAGTTACAGTCGTTGTCGGAAACCGGGATTGACTATACCATTGTGCTTGATTTTACGATGGAACTTGCCAAACTTTCTACACGTGAGTTCTTGCAATTCATCAAAAAGCAGTTCTGTGTGAAGCTGTTGATTGTGGGCTATGACCATCATTTTGGACATGACAGGAACTTGTCTTTTCCTGACTATCAGCGTATCGGTGAAGAAATTGGCGTTGAGGTGATGCAGACTCCTGAACTGGATTGTGAATTAGGACATATCAGTTCGTCGGTCATCCGTAAGCTGATTGAAAACGGTGAAGTCGCCAAGGCTGCCGAACGCTTGTCGAAGCCGTTCAAGTTTGCAGGCGAGGTGGTTCACGGTCAGCAAAACGGACGAAAAATCAATTTCCCAACAGCAAATATCGAAATTTTCGACAAGACGATAATCGTTCCGTCAAATGGTGTCTATGCTGCTAAGGTGAAAGTGGATGGTAAAACCTATGGAGGAATGCTGAACATCGGTGTGCGTCCTACGGTGGACAATTCCGGCAGAAAGTCAGTGGAAGTGAATATCTTTGATTTCAACGAGGACATTTACGGACACGCTATCGAAGTGGCTGTCATTGCGAAACTCCGTGACGAACGCAAGATGAATGGTCTTGAAGAACTGAAAGCACAGCTGACCATCGATAAAAACAATGCAATAAAAATTTTAAAAGATATATAGATATGAAAATCATAAATTTTGCAGAGCAACGCTCATTGGTGAATCAATACATGATGGAGTTGCGTGACGAAAATATCCAAAAGGATATGATGCGTTTCCGCACCAATATCAAGAGAATTGGGGAAATTGCCGCTTACGAAATCTCAAAAACTCTTGACTATAAAGTGAAGGACACTAAAACTTGCCTCGGTACAGCACAAAGCAATGTGGTTGCTGAAGACTTGGTTTTAGCTACTATCTTGCGTGCCGGTCTTCCTTTGCACCAGGGTTTGCATGAATTTTTCGACCACGCTGAAAATGCATTCGTTTCTGCTTATAGAAAATACATCAGCGAAGAGAATTTCAAGATCCATATTGAATACATCGCCGCTCCTATCATTGAAGGCAAGACTTTGATTCTTGCTGACCCGATGTTGGCTACTGGCGCATCTATGGAATTGGCGTATGAAGCCCTTTTGACAAAAGGTACTCCTAAGAAGATTCATCTTGTATCTGTCATCGCTTCAAGACAAGCCATCGAATTAATCAAGGAAAAGTTCCCGGAAGATACAACTCTTTGGGTGGCTGCCATCGATGATGTCATCAACGAACACAAATACATCGTTCCTGGTTTGGGCGATGCCGGTGATTTGGCTTTCGGTGAAAAAGAAGGATAGTATTTCCCTTTATCCACATAACGTAAAGACCGTTTCTATTCGAAGAAGCGGTCTTTGTTGTTTTCTAAGGGGTTCTCCTTTTTGTCTTTTGCAGAAACTGTGTCTGTCTATTTTTGCTGAAAAAACACTATGCTTAAATCGGAACAAAACGGAAGAATGCTGGTCTATACTTCCAAGGAAATGCTGAATGAGTGGAAGTTGAGGACTCAAATGGTGAATTATCACCGAGACTGTATTGTGGAGCGCGAAGACGGCATTGACTTGGATGCTGTACTGTTGAAAAAGTTGAACGACATTTATGAACGTCTGCTCGTTGAGGCTCCTGTGGAATTCCTGCCTGTCTATGATGTGGCGGAAGACTGTGTCTTGTCGGTCAATGCGGATTCGTCGGCAAAGGTTGTGCTGTCTGAAGCGTGCGTGAGGGTGCTGGAGCTGAAATTGACCTCATGGGAACGGAGTGTGACAGAGTTTGCAAAGGCCGACAGCCGTTTGGCTAAGTTGCAGGAATCGGAATGGACCCGCGCAGGGGCGTTGCATCCTGTCTGCGTGGAAGGGCACCGATGCCTGCATGTCTATTCCGTCAAGGAAGGGGTGACGACCAAAGTTGAGCGGTTGCTTGCCGTGTGTCGCAGGGATATGGATACCTTTGAATTTGCGCCTGTGCTATGGGATTATTTCATGAAATTTGCCGATTAATCCCCCTACCTACCGCCGTAGGTGAAACGAAAAAAAGAAAAATATTTGCTCTTATCGTTAAAAAAAACTAACTAATAGTACAACAATCCAACTAAAGGTATAGTTATTAGAATTTAATCAATATATTTGTGAGTTATATTAAGCCATGTGAAAATGAATTCAATTATTAAAGAAATTCCTCGCTTATCTATAGATAAAGTCATTTCTATTTTCAACAAGGAGGAAGGCGATGCATACATTCCAGGCTGTCTGGTCGGTAAAAGGAGTTCGCGCAAAAAGAAAACGAGTGAACAGTATTTGAAACACCCTTTTAGCTTGGATGCTTTCGTGATTATTCTATGTAATTCGGGAAGTGTGAGCATCACTACTAACTCACGTGAATTCTCTCTTTCAGAAAACGATTTATATATCAATTTCCCAAGTCAAATTATGTATCCCCACGATGCCGACAACTGCAAGGTGAGCATTTGTGTACTTGATTTGGCATTTATCCGTGAAATGAGTCTGGACATCAAACCGATTACCCAAAAGCTCATTGACATGAAGAATACGCAATGTATGAAATTGACGGAGAATGCGTTTAATGAAATGCTTGACATCGAAAAGAGTCTTTCCGCAGAAATCAAGAATAATGAACGTGATTCTGCTTCTGATGAGATTCTTCGTTGTCTGATTGGCGCCTTGTTCTTTAAAGTTGGTCGTGCCATTGACTTGAACGTGAAGGAACGTTCGGTCAACAAGGAAATGTTTGACCGCAATGCCGGCTATTTCAAGGAATTTATGTTGCTTCTGGGGCAACATTTCAAACAAGAGCGCTCTGTGGGTTTCTATGCAGACAAGATGCACTTGTCGCCCAAGTATTTTACAACTTTGATTAAACGTTCGAGCGGTCAGACGGCTGCGGAATGGATTAACCATTATGTGATTCTTGAGGCCAAGAACCTGTTGAAATATTCGACTATGAATGTTCAGGAAATTGCCTATAGTCTGAACTTCCCTAACCAGTCTTTCTTTGGAAAATATTTTAAACATCACACCGGCATGACTCCGAGTGAATACAAAAAATGTCAATAGAGTAGAGTTTTATAAAAAAGAAAAGGACCGCAATCGTGTGATTGTGGTCCTTTTTATTATGCTTTAACTATATTTATCTTACTTCCCATGTTTCTCCTGCGAGAATCATTTCACGAAGTGAATTATACGGTTTTTTAGCACTGACTTCTTCAGTTTGTTTATTAACTTCTTCATCATAAACCGGAGCTTCAACATCGCGGATGACACCGATAGCCATAGGCAATTCGTGTCCGTCCATCATTGCCAGTTGTTGGTGTAGGAAGTTGGACTTGCAGTGTGCATCGTGTACCAAAACGTCGTCGATTGTGTATCCGTCTTCACCGATAACAACTGCTTTCAAGCCGAATCCGTCTTGAACGATACCTTTTTCCTTGTTCTTACCGAACAACATCTTTTCACCGTGTACCAAGTGGATAGTTCTGTCGGCACGAGTAGCCTTATCTGTAACGAAGTTGTGGATACCCATGTTGAAAATCATACAGTTTTGAAGCATTTCCACTACAGATGCACCTTTGTGGCGGGCAGCAGCTACCATGACTTCTTGTGAGATTTTCAATTCAACGTCCATACCACGTCCGAAGAATGTTCCTCTTGCACCGAATACCAATTCAGCAGGGATGAACGGATCTTCTGTTGTTCCGTAAGGAGATGATTTAGAAACGAATCCACGTTCTGATGTCGGTGAATATTGACCTTTTGTCAAACCATAGATACGGTTGTTGAAAAGTATTGTGTTGATGTTTACGTTTCTTCTGATGGCGTGGATGAAGTGGTTACCACCGATGGCAAGACCGTCACCATCGCCTGAAATTTGCCAAACCATGATATCTGGATCGGCAGCAACTTTGAAACCGGTTGAAATGGCAGCTGCACGTCCGTGAATAGTATGGAAACCATAAGTATTCATGTAGTAAGGCAAACGAGAGCTACAACCGATACCGGAAATAACAGCAGTTTTATGAGGTGCTATGCCAAGTTCTGCCATAGCTTTGTGAAGAATACTCAAAATAGCGTGGTCACCGCAACCCGGACACCAGCGTACGTATTGGTCACTTTTAAAATCTGAGGCTTTATATATTTTTTCTTCCATAGCTTATCCCTCCATAATTTTATTAATACCGTCAATAAGTTCAGAAACCATGAACGGTTGACCTTGAATCTTGTTAATTCTGTGAATGTATCTACCCGGATATTTTGCTTGCAAGTAGTCAGCAAATTGACCAAGGTTCAATTCTGCTACAATCACATTCTTGTAGCGATTAAGCACTTCTTCTGTATTCTTTGGAAGTGGTTGGATATAACGGAAGTGAGCAGCAGCCACTTTCTTGCCTGATGCGCGAAGTGAGTCGATGGCTTCGTGGATGTGTCCGTAAGTACCACCCCAACCCAAAACGATTGTGTCGGCATCTTGGTCACCGTAAACATCCAATTCTGGAATGTCGAATGCCACGCGGTCCACTTTTTCCTGACGCAAGCGAACCATCTTTTCGTGGTTGGCAGGGTCGTTGGAAATGGCACCTGTAACAGAGTCTTTTTCCAAACCGCCAAGACGGTGAGTCAAGCCTTCTTGTCCAGGAATTGCCCAGTAGCGGGCTTTGGTTTCTTCGTCGCGGTCGTATGGATGCCATCCTTCTACCTTGTCAGCAGGAACGAAGCGAGGTTTGATATCTGGATATTCTCCGTCTTCAGGCACGCGGAATGCAGAAGAACCATTGCCGATGAAGGCATCAGAAAGCAAGATGACCGGAGTCATGTGCTCGATAGCAATTCTTGATGCTTCGAATGCCATGTGGAAACAGTCTGTTGGAGATGCAGCAGCAACTACAACCAATGGACATTCACCGTTACGTCCGTAAAGTGCTTGACGAAGGTCGGTTTGTTCAGTTTTTGTAGGAAGACCTGTTGATGGACCACCACGTTGAACGTCGATAAGCACCAATGGAAGTTCAGCCATAACAGCCAAACCCAATGCTTCGCCCTTCAATGCCAAACCAGGACCTGAAGTTGATGTAACTGCCAAGTTGCCTGCGAAAGAAGCACCGATTGCAGAACATACACCTGCAATTTCATCTTCCATTTGACATGCTTTTACACCCAAGTCCTTGCGTTTTGCCAATTCGTGAAGAATGTCTGTGGCAGGAGTGATAGGGTAGCTACCCAAGAACAATTTGCGTCCGCTCTTTTCAGAAGCATAGATAAGTCCCCAAGCAGTAGCCTTGTTACCGTTCACTTCAGTATAGATACCGTGACGAGGATTGCTGGTTTCGATGCGGTAAGTTGATACAGAAGCGTGGATGTTGTGTCCGTAGTCGTAACCTGCCTGCATAACTTTTGCGTTAGCTTGGTAGATGGCTTCTTTCTTGGCGAATTTGTTGTGCAAGAAGTGTTTTGCAGCGTCGATTGGACGGTCGAACAACCAACATACCAATCCTAATGCAAACATATTCTTACAACGCATTATAGATTTTATATCCAAGCCTGAATCTGCCAATGCTGATTTCACCATAGATGAAATAGGAACTTCAACAACTTGGGCATCTAAATTGATTTCTTTGAATGGTTCGAGTGTTTCGTACAATGCTTTCTTAAGGTCACTTTCTTTGAAGCAGTCAATATCAACGATTGCTACACCGCCCTTTTTCAAGAAACAAGCGTGACGTTTCAAAGCAGCAGGGTTCATGGCAACCAATACGTCTGCCTTATCCCCCGGAGTGTGTACTCCCTTACCAATGTGAACTTGGAATCCGGAAACACCTGAAAGAGTACCTTGCGGAGCACGAATTTCTGCCGGATAGTCCGGGAATGTAGAGATTTGGTCTCCGATTTGAGATGAAACATTAGAGAAGATGTTGCCCGCTAACTGCATACCGTCTCCGGAGTCACCGGAAAAGCGAACTACTACATTTTCCAATGTTTTTACATTAGTTTTTTCTAACATAGTAATATAAGATTTTAAGTCGATTCTGAGTATAAAGAGTGTTTTATGCTCTGTTTTGTAATCAATATACAAATGTAGGTCTTTTTTTCAATAAACCTCGGTTTATATTGATTATTTTTTGTTTTATGTTTCTGATGCGGCAACGCTCAACAATTTGTGCCCGACATGACAATAAAGGCATTTGCGTTGTTGGCAATATTGCTTGTAAATATGTACTACTGCCTGTGAGTCAAGCGCATTTTCCACTTTGAGCCCTGCGTTGGTGAAAAGGAGGGTGCAGCGGTTGCGCTCGGGCTTGAGGAGTTCGAGCAGGGAAGTGGCGTATTCCACCATGTCGTAGTTGTCGGTGGTTTCGCCGTAAAGGTAATAGAGCGGAGCAACGACGTTGATGAGCAGAATGTCAATGGATTTCGGGCCCAATGCGTTGGTTCCCCGTGGTGATTCGTGAGAGAAGGAATAGTGGGTGTTCCAATAGCCTGAAAGTTGGATTTGGAAGAGCTCCACAAGGCGGTCGTAGTCGCCTTTGGCTTCGAGAATATCCGCCATCAGTCGGAATCCGTTATAGACATAGTGCGCCAGGGCGGCAATTCTTCGGCATGGGAAGTTCTGAGGTCGCATACGCAGGGTTTTCCAAATCATGCCCTCGGGTTGGCGCAAAGAAAACTTGTTCTTGAGAAAGTTATATTCGCGGCAAAGTTGGTCGTAGTAATGGTCTCCTGCATAGCGTGGCTCGTTGAGCATTCCTGCCTGCCCGAAGAAAAACGCCTCAAGTTGCAATAGGGAGTCGCAATGTTTGTGGAGCAAGTTCAACGGCAGACTCTTGGCAAGGAGCTCGAAGGCATCGTTGTTGACCCCGAAACCGAGGGTACGTGCAAAGATGATGTAGCAGGCTTCTTCCCAATCTCCACGGTTGATGTCGAGAATGGACTTGATGCGGTGGCTCTTGTCGCTCAACCTTTCGAAAGCCATGGACTGTAACCATTCGGCACGTTCAAGGTCGTTAAGTTGTGCGATTTGCATTTTGCAGGGGATTTCTACCTTGGCATTGACTAATTCGCTGTATTTCTCGTTGAATTTCGGTGAACAGTGCATCACGATTTGTGGGATGCGTTCGCCGTTGGTGCGATAGACTGGTGCGTCGTCCTTGTCCACTACATGAAGAATTACGGAGTCGTAGGATTTGTTCGGAGTCGTGTCCGTGGCGTTTCCAATCTGATGCGCGATAGTGGATTTCTATATTTCCTGCCCACATGAAACCGTCAATCTCGATTTTTGCGTTGAAAAAATCGGGACCGGCATCATCGTTTCTTCTTCCGGGATCGATGATTCGGACCTTTCGTCCGTCATTGGTCAGTATTTCGGCGGGATTCCATAGACGGTATTCCCAAATGTATTGCATTAGTTTTTCCATAAAATGCGATTCAAGGTAATGCAAACATAGTCTATTTTCATTTATTTCAAAAATTTAGGGGTCGCAAAATGTGAAAATTGATGATTTTGTATGTTTTAATGGATTCTACTGTGAAAAAAGATAAAAAATCTTTATTTTATAAAATGTTGATAATTAATGCGATATAAAATAAAATAAATTGGCGGACTAATTTTTGTTGCGTAAAATTTGCAGGAATTAAAAACCTGCATTATCTTTGCACTCGCAAAACAACGCTAAGGTGCCATAGCTCAGATGGTAGAGCAAAGGACTGAAAATCCTTGTGTCCCCGGTTCGATTCCTGGTGGCACCACATCGAAAGAAAGCGTGAATCCCGATTTCAGCAATGAAGTCGGGATTTTTTTTGTACCTTTGCAAACTTATTTTCCCATGACGTTAGGTGACGTCGGCTTTTTTTGACCGGATTTCTTTAGTTAAGGCTTTTACTACAAATACTTTAATGATATACTAATATGAAACTAATTTTACAGAAAATTTTGAGTGGATTTTTGTCCGGATTATTGATTAGTATGGGCGGAATTATTTTTCTGCTGTGTGAAAATAATGTCGTGGGTGCTACATTATTCTCCGTGGGATTAATGATGATTGTGACAAGGGGGTATTTACTCTATACAGGCATCATCGGTGAAGTACCGAATAATTTTAAATGGTCATTTGCCTGGTTAATTTTCTTGTGTTTGATTGGTAATCTATTGGGTACGTCATTTGCGGGTTTGTTTATTCCTGACGGACACAGCCTTATCCTTCGTGCTGAGACAGTCACTGAGGCAAAGGTGGCTAAGTCGGCTTTAAGAATCTTGTTTGACAGTATCGGTTGTGGGGTATTGATGTATTTGGCGGTCAATTCCTACAAGCAATTCAATAAAAACTACTTGTTGTTGATTTTCCCCGTTATCGTCTTTATCTTGGCAGGCTTCGAGCACTCTATCGCCGATATGTTCTATTTTGCTGCATCGGGCTATTTGTTTAGTGTTGACGGAATACTATTAACCTTGTTAATCATTCTTGGTAATGCCATCGGAGCTATCGCTTTCAGCCTTATCCACAAATTCGTGAAGCTGGAACTCGGCAAATAAAAGAACTTTTTGAACAAAATAAAAAGCCTCATTACTGTTGCTGGTAGTGGGGCTTGTTTTTATTTCACTCTTTTGCCACGAGTGTTTAGTCTCTATATAGATAGTCAAATTTTCTGATACCAAAAATAGAATCACCGTTTGATTTTTTAATTTCAAACGGTGATTCTGTTATAGTGAAAAATATAATTTTTTAGGCTTTCAGTTTTTCGGCGATAGCGTGGGCTATTTCGCGAGCAGGAGCTGCGCATTTTTCTTCGGAATAGCCTTGCTTCATTTCTTGTACTGGAACAACTGGTTCCCATTTCATTTTTTCGGCAAATTCTTTCAATGCCTTAGTTGCTGAGTTTGCCCAAGTAAATGAGCCGAAGGCTGCAAAGTGGCGTTGTTTAATACCTCGCATTGCCAATGCATTCAAAAAGTGTGCTACCGGTGGAAAGAGTTCAGCATTGTATGTAGGACTGCCGACGATGAGTGAGTTGTAACGGAACACGTCGCGCAGAACCACTGAAGGGTCGGTAGTTGCCAAGTTGTAAACCAAAATGTTCTCTACTCCTTCTTCTGCCAAACCTCGTGCTATTTCTTCCGCCATTTGTTCGGTATTGCCATACATTGAACCGTAGGCGATAACGACTCCGTTCTCGGCTTCGTAACGGCTCATGCGGTCGTAAATATCGATTACTTCGGCTACTGAATTTTCCCAAACAGGTCCGTGGGTAGAACAAATCATCTCAGGTGCAAGTGTGTTGACTTTTGCCAATGCTTTTTGCACTTGTGGGCCATATTTGCCAACGATAGCTGCATAGTAGCGGCGCATCTCGTTTTCGTAGTCTGCAAATTTCAAATGCTTGTCACTGATGCCACCGTCCAACGCTCCGAATGAACCGAAAGCGTCGCCTGCGAATAGGGTCTTGTCGTCTTCGCACCAGGTTACCATAGTTTCCGGCCAGTGTACCATCGGGGTAAGATAGAATGAAAGTACTTTCCCGTTACCAAGGTCGATTGTGTCGCCTTCCTTGACAGTTACTGTATTTTCAGTGATGCCATAATAGCCTTCAAGCATTCTGATAGTCTGCATATTGCCGACAACTTTCAAATCGGGATAGATGCGACTTAATGCGGCTATAGATGAGGAGTGGTCAGGCTCCATGTGGTTGACAATGATGTAGTCTATATTTCTGTCACCGATTTCGTGACGAATGTTTGAGAGTAAACGACTTGTGAAATGTTCCTCGACGGTGTCAATTAAAGCGATTTTTTCACCTACAACAAGATATGAATTATAGGAAACCGCATGAGGAAGAGTCCATAAGGATTCGAACAAATTAGTCGTGCGATCATTTACACCGACATAACGAATATCTGGACGTAATTGTGTAATTGACATATTTATATGTTTTTAAATTGGGTACAAAATTACGAAAAAATTGGGATTTTTGTCTAACTTGTTGTCTTATAAATCATCTTGTGCGGCTTTATCGTAAAAAATATTTATTTTGGAGAGGAAATAGTGCATTATGTGGAAGAAATTCTTAGTGCTTTTGTTGCTCCCTTTTTTGTCATGTAGCACGGATGAAGAGACGTTGTATTTTGTGGGTGATTCTTTGATTCACATTCCTCAAAAAGGAATCACAGAGTATTGGTATCGTTTACGTTCGTTTTTAGGAGATAATAAAAAAGACCGAATGGAAACCCATTCGGTCTTGTATTTTTTAAGCGTTTGTCGTTACTATTTTTCCCAGTTCCAGTCGTAGCGTTCGATGTCTTCTTCGATAAGTTCGTCACCAGACTGTACTTCGATGAAATATAGGTCGGTGATGCCCTTTATGGCGTGGAACTGTTCGCGCTTGATGTGGATGACATCACCACATTTCACTTCGCGTGTTTCGCCGTCAAGTACCAATAACCCTTTACCGTTGATGATGGTCCATACCTCGTCGCGATGATGATGGATTTGGTAGCTGATGTGTGAGCCAGCCTTGATACATATTTGCTTGGTCAAGGCTTGGTAGCCGTTCGGGAATTTGATGTAGTCAATGACTTTGTAAACTCCCCAAAGGCGTTCTTCGTACATCGGGCGTGCCGTGATTTTATTCATATACCCCTTGACCTGTTCGCTGGAGTTCTTATCGGCAACGAGGATGCCGTCGGGACTGGCTGCGACAATCAAGTTGTTGGTGTCGGAACAGAAAATAGGGATGCTGAGTTCGTTGATGATATGCGTATTGTTGACGTTTTCGCCTTCAATGACGTTACCGATAGGGTCTTCCGAAAGTTCTTCGGTCATGGTTTTCCATGTGCCGAGGTCTTTCCAAAGTCCTGAGAATGGAATCATGCCGATAGATTTGGCTTTTTCCACCACTTCGTAGTCGAAGCTGATTTTCGGCAGTTTGCTGTAGTTGGCAACTAATTCATCGAAGGTGTTGAAATCAACATATTTCTTCAATAAGTCGATGATATGCCCCAATTTGAATGCAAATACACCGCCGTTCCAGAATGCGCCCGATTCAACCAATTGTTTGGCTCTGTCATGGTCGGGTTTTTCGGTGAAGGACTGTACTTTCAAGATATTGCTCTGATAGTTGCTCTGCTTTTCGGGAATGATATAGCCGAATTTTGTAGAGTAGCAATTCGGACAAACGCCCATCAAAACCAAATCCAAGTCATCACTTTTGGCGGCTTCACCCATCTCGGAAATAACATTGTAGTATTGGGCTACGGTGAAGGTATCGCATGGCAAGACAACTACCACTTCATCGCGGTCGCACTTTCCAACCAATGAAAGGTAGGCCGACGACAGGGCAATGGCAGGGAATGTACCACGACGTTCCGGTTCTTCCACGATATTTACGTCTTTCTCCAATTGGTTGAGGATAAGACCTTTCTGTGAAGCTCCGGCTGCTACGGTGATGGAACAGTCGATGTTGGACTGATGAATTTGTCGGACAACGCGTTGAAGCATTGACTCTTTCTTATCAGTGGCAGTAGGCAGCAATTTTAGGAATTGCTTTGAACGTACTTCGTTTGACAACGGCCATAGTCGTTTGCCCGAACCTCCTGATAATAGTATTATTTGCATAACTTTTTGTGGTTTTCGTTAATAGTTGATAGCTTTGGCTATCGTTCTGCGCGCATAGGATTGTGCAAGAAGTCTTCGTAGGAAAGTTTGATACCTTCTTCAAGTTCTGTTTTGTAGGTCCAGCCCAAATTGGTGGCTTTGGATACATCCAACAGTTTGCGCGGTGTGCCGTTCGGCTTGGTGCTGTCCCAACGGATTTCACCATTGTAACCGATGACCTTGGCTACCATTTCGGTAAGTGCCTTGATGGTCAGTTCTTTGCCTGTGCCTGCGTTGACGGTTTCGTTACCGCTATAGTTGTTCATCAAGAATACACATAGGTTGGCCAAATCGTCCACGTAAAGAAATTCGCGCAACGGACTGCCATCGCCCCAACAGGTGACAAACGGCAAGTTTTGCTCCTTTGCTTCGTGGAAACGGCGGATAAGTGCTGGTAGCACGTGGCTGTGGGTTGGGTGATAGTTGTCGTTCGGACCATAAAGGTTGGTCGGCATCACGCTGATATAGTCTGTTCCATACTGGCGGTTCAAAAATTCGCAATATTTCAACCCTGAGATTTTTGCCAATGCGTATGCCTCGTTGGTTTTTTCCAATTCAGAGGTTAACAGGCAATTCTCCTTCATCGGTTGAGGTGCCATGCGCGGATAGATGCAGGATGAGCCTAAAAATTCCAATTTCTTGCAACCGTTTTTCCATGCTGAATGGATGACATTCATCTCAAGAATCATATTGTCGTACATGAAGTCAGCCAACGCGTTCTGGTTGGCTACGATGCCGCCCACTTTCGCTGCTGCAAGGAAAACATATTCGGGTTTCTCCTGTTCAAAAAACTTTTCTACATCATCCTGACGACAAAGGTCGAGTTCCTTGTGTGTGCGTGTGATGATGTTGTTGTAGCCCTGACGATTCAACTCTCTGACGATGGCAGAACCTACCATTCCTCGGTGTCCGGCTACATATATTTTTGCATTTTTCTCCATCATTATTTTACTATGCCTTTCTCCAAATATTCGGCCAAGTTGGTACGGATGTGTTCACTGGCTTTTTCGACAGTGACTTTTGCCATATCAGCATCAACCATGATTTTAACCAATTGTTCGAACGATGTTTTGGTCGGGTTCCATCCCAATTCCCTGCGTGCCTTTGATGGATCGCCCCAAAGGTTAACCACGTCGGTAGGGCGGTAGAAGTCGGGTGAAACTTCAACAAGCACTTTGCCTGTTGCCTTGTCGATACCCTTTTCGTCAGCATCTTCGCCTTGCCATTCCAAGTCAATGCCTACGTATTTGAACGCCAAAGTGCAGAATTCGCGGACAGAGTGCTGTTCGCCGGTTGCGATGACAAAATCTTCGGGAGTCTTGTTCTGAAGAATCAACCACATACATTCCACGTAATCCTTGGCATAACCCCAGTCGCGAAGAGAGGACAAGTTGCCCAAATAGAGCTTGTCCTGCTTGCCTTGCTTGATGCGTGCGGCTGCAAGTGTGATTTTACGCGTTACGAAGGTTTCTCCGCGGCGTTCTGACTCGTGGTTGAACAATATACCCGAGCAACAGAACATGTTGTAGGCATCGCGGTATTCGCGGATAATCCAATAGCCGTAGAGTTTGGCAACGGCATACGGACTGTAAGGGTGGAACGGGGTATTTTCGTTTTGAGGAACTTCCTCAACTTTTCCATAGAGCTCGGAAGTTGAAGCCTGATAGATGCGGCAAGTTTCGGTCAAGCCACATTGGCGGACAGCTTCCAAAAGACGAAGTACACCGGTTGCGTCAACGTTGGCTGTGAACTCGGGAGAGTCGAACGACACTTGTACGTGACTTTGAGCGGCAAGGTTGTAGATTTCGTCGGGACGAACTTTTCCTACGACTTGAATCAAACTGATAGAGTCGCTCAAGTCTGCATAGTGCAGGTGGAAATTAGGAACGCCTTCCAGATGGGCTATTCTTTCGCGAAAGTCGGTGGAAGAACGACGAATAGTTCCGTGCACGTCATAACCCTTTTCCAAAAGGAATTCCGCCAAGAATGAACCATCTTGCCCAGTAATGCCGGTGATTAATGCTGTTTTCATATTATTGTCTTATCT
>JAHHQT010000036.1 GCA_020026215.1 Muribaculaceae bacterium | reverse complement strand
GTCTTGTATTTTTCTGATTAAACTCGGTAATTCCGTAATATTCTCAATAATATATTGAGGAGCGAATTCTCGTTCACAGTCAAAATTCTGCGGATGTATATTCGCACCGTTGTTCTTCAAACAAATTGAAATCCAATTCAATCGGTTAGATTGATAAAAATCTTTAGCAGTATTATCCCCCACATAAACGAAAATATTTTCTTTCGGGAAATTTACCATAATCTGCAAGAAACTCTTTTCCTCAATTTTGGAAGCCTGCACTTCATCAGAAATCAATAAATTTTCGTTGGCGATATATTGACTTAAACCCAACGCATTAAATTTATTTCTTTGTGACAAACCTCTACCATCAGTAATCATTCCCATTAAAACAGGAATAGATTTTAAATCCTCCAAAACAGCAACAGTTTCCTTAGACAAGGTTATCGTTGGCAAGTGGAATCGGTATATTTCAACCATTTCTTTTTCTGTTTTTGATACCTTGAAATTCTTTTGGAGAGCATCAATCGCGTTTTCCCCTTTTTCAAAAGAATCAATCATCAATTTTTCCGCCACTTCGAAATCAGATGAACAACAAAGTGATTCTGCCAAGATTGCCTTATAGGCAGACTTGACATAATCCACTTCTTTATAAAGGGTATCATCTAAATCGAATACGACTACCAACGTCCTGCCTCCTTTTATTTTTTCATGTAAGCCTTCAAAGTATCTACGACACAATTCAAATCATCTTGTGACAAATTTGAACCACTTGGCAAACATAAACCTATATCAAACAATGATTCACAACAGTTGCCACCATAATAAGGAGCATTACTAAATACAGGTTGCATATGCATCGGTCTCCATAGACGTCGTGTTTCAATCAAGGCATCTGCCATAAATTGACGAGCAGATTCAGGGTCTTTACCTGTCTTAGGATCAATCAAAATAGTTGTTAGCCAGAAGTTGGAATTAAAGTCTGCGGAAGGATTTTGCAATACACCAATTCCCTCAACATCAGCAAATGCTTCTGTATAGAATCTTTGATTGTTGCGACGGCGGTCAATGTGTTCTTGCAACACATCCATTTGACCACAACCGATACCGGCACTGATATTACTCAAACGATAATTATATCCAATCTCCTTATGGTAATAATAAGGGCGGTTTTCACGAGCTTGAGTAGCCAAGAATTTCACATGTTCTGCCTCCTCCTTAGTCGGACAAATCAAAGCTCCACCACCGGAAGTCGTAATCATCTTGTTTCCATTAAAGCTCAAGCAACCAAAGTCACCGATTGTACCACATTTTCTGCCCTTATATTCAGAACCTATTGCTTCTGCAGCATCTTCGACAACAGCGATACCATACTTCTTAGCAATGGCTGTAATTTCATCCATTTTAGCAGGCATACCATAAAGATGCACAGGGATAATAGCTTTCGGATATTTTCCTGTCACCTTCTTACGGTCAATGACAGCTTCTTCTAAAGCCTCAGGCGACATATTCCAAGTATCAGCTTCACTATCTACAAATACAGGAGTTGCCCCTTGATAAACGATAGGATTCGCACTGGCTGCAAAAGTGAAGGATTGACAAATGACTTCATCACCAGGTTGTACCCCTACAGAAACCAATCCCAAATGGATAGCAGCAGTACCTGCACTCAAAGCCACCAAATGACCGACTCCTAAATATTTTTCAAGACGATTTTCAAATTCATCAACGTTTGGACCCAAAGGCACTACCCATTTATCACGATAGGCTTTTTCAACCCATTCCATTTCTGTACCACTAAGGTCAACAAAAGAAAGGAAAATACGAGGTTTCATATTACATTCAATTATAATTAATTAATAAATGTAGTTTGCTCAAAATGAGTAAGCTAAAGAATTTAGAGTTAGACAAATGCCGACTCCTATTGTTTTACAAAACGATAACCTATACAAACTTGATCGTATGAATTCAATACATTCATCGCAGCCTTGATAGATTTTTTGTCTGTTTTGCTTGATATTTTATTCAAAATTTCAACAAGTTTTGAAGCATCGGTAGCCAAAGCCAAGCCCTTAGTATTTTTCTCTGCTGTAAGAATCAATTGTGAATCTTTGCCTAATTTGTTGGCAACATCAGCTTGACCTAATTTCATTTCAAAAAGATTACCTTCCATATCCACCAAAACACCTTTGATGTCATGTCCCTTAACAGTCAATGTAAAGTTTCCTTCAGCATCGATAACCATAACGGCCTTATCAACACCGATTTTGCTGTATAGCGGAAGCAATTTCTTTTCTACGACTTTAGATAGAGCAACACCACCGGCATTTTGCATCGCGTCATTGCTCTTAAAAAGCACGGCAGGAGCATTTGTTATCCATGTACCAGCCAAGTCTTTTGCAGTTAAATCTTTCTTAATCAATTGACTTGCAACATCCGCAATATCAGAACCTTTAATCTTCCCGAATAAATCTTTCAGGGAATCAGCATTTGCAGTACTGGAGAATAAACCTAATGCTAATACTACACTTAAAAATTTTGCACTTTTTAAATTCATCATCTTAATAAATCACTTATTATTTTGAAACAAAATTAAACATTTTCAGAAAATTATGCAATATCGTCAGCATTTACATTCCAGGCTTTCATTATTTAACATTATTCTTTATCTTTGTACATACAAAAATTAAAACATAAAACCCGATAACAATCTAAAATATACATAAGATGAACGTCGTTGAAAGATTTTTAAACTATGTGAAATTCGACACTCAAAGTGACGAATTAACAAACTTGACACCATCTACTCCAGGTCAAATGATTTTTGCCCAAGCTTTGGAAAAAGAGCTTCAAAAGATGGGTCTTAAAGATATTACATTAGACGATAATGGATATTTAATGGCAACTTTGCCAAGTAATACAGACCATAAAGTTCCAACAGTAGGATTTATTTCTCACCTTGACACATCTCCTGACATGTCAGGTCGTCACGTAAACCCAAGAATCGTTGAGAACTATGATGGCAAGGACATCGTATTGAACAAAGAAAACAATATCGTACTTTCTCCTTCTGAATTTCCTGAATTGTTGGACTACGTGGGTCAATCACTTATCGTAACTGACGGTAATACATTATTGGGAGCTGACGATAAAGCCGGTATTGCTGAAATCATCACAGCTGTTGAATACCTAATGGCTCACCCTGAAATCAAACACGGTGACATCCGTATTGGTTTCAACCCTGACGAAGAAATTGGTTTAGGCGCTCACAAATTTGACGTTAAACAATTCGCAGCAGACTGGGCATACACTATGGATGGTGGTGCAATCGGTGAATTGGAATACGAAAACTTCAATGCTGCTTCTGCAAAAGTAACATTCAAAGGTCGTAACGTACACCCTGGATATGCAAAGCACAAAATGATTAACTCTATCCGTATTGCCAATCAATTCTGCATCATGCTTCCTCGTTGGGAAACTCCAGAACATACAGAAGACTACGAAGGTTTCTATCATTTAGTGGGATTTGAAGGATCAGTGGAAGAATCAAAATTGACTTACATTATCCGTGACCATAATATGGACCGTTTCGAACGCCGCAAGAAAGAATTGGAACACTTGGTTCGCAAAATCAATCACGAATTCCCTGATTGTGCTAGCATTGAAATCAAAGACCAATACTACAATATGCGTGAAAAGATTGAACCAGTAATGCACATCATTGACATCGCTAAACAAGCTATGGAAAATGCTGAAGTAACTCCTAAAGTACAACCTATCAGAGGTGGAACAGACGGAGCTCAACTTTCTTTCAAAGGTTTGCCATGTCCTAATATCTTTGCAGGTGGCTTGAACTTCCACGGTCGTTACGAATTCGTTCCTATCCCATCAATGGAAAAAGCGACTAATGTAGTTGTCGAAATTTGTAAACTTGTAGAAAAAGCATAATTTTTTCATTCATTTGATGAAAAAACTAATTGTAATAACAGGACCAACAGGCGTTGGTAAAACAGATATCGCGATACGTTTGGCAAAGGAATATCATGCTGAAATCATTTCAGCGGATTCGCGCCAGATTTATCGCGATATTCCTATTGGTACTGCCATGGCTACCAAAGAACAACAGCGAGAAGTGCCTCATCATTTTGTCGGGATTTTCAATCTTGACGAATATTACAGCGCTGCACAATTCGAGACTGATGTCATGGATCTGTTACCTCAACTATTTGAAAAATCCGACTATGCAGTGATGTGTGGCGGATCTATGATGTATGTAGATGCCGTATGCAAAGGAATTGATGATATTCCGACCATCAACGATGACATCAGAAAAAAAGTCCAGGAAATTTTTGAAACAAAAGGGTTCGACTTTCTTAAAGCCGAATTACAACGACTTGATCCCATTTACTACGAACAAGTGGATTTAAACAATCACAAACGAGTGATTCATGCCGTTGAAATTTGCCTTCAATCGGGCAAGAAATACTCTGATTTAAGAAAAAACGAAATCAAACAACGTCCATTCCAAATCATTAAAATAGGGCTAAATCTCCCTCGTGAACAACTTTTTGAACGCATTAATCAAAGAGTTTTGAATATGGTAAAGGAAGGTCTTATTGATGAAGCCAAACGCTTCTATCCTCAAAGGCATTTAAACTCACTGAACACAGTAGGATATAAAGAATTGTTTGCATGGATGAACGGTGATATGGACTATGAAACAGCCATTGCACGCATACAAAAAAACACTCGCGTGTATGCAAAAAAACAATTGACCTGGTATAAAAAAGATACCGATATTAAATGGTTTGAACCTACGGCTTATGACGAGATATTAAGCTATATCCAAACTATAGCCAAATAGTACTCCCTCTCCAACTACTATTTTCGAGAAGACACCTCTGTCTTAATAAGAGGCACATTAAGGAGTTGTGCCAAAGAATCCACCTCTTCAGCTGTAATGTGCGAAGAAAACAAACGCAAACACATTCTCGAGAACATTACATCAGAATCCATGTTTGCTGTAATTTCTGAAAGAATCAATTTTCTCAAATCTTTTGAAGGCTTTGCATACGCCATAGACAAAGAATCCTCCAGTTGCTTAGTCAACACACTGTCAGCTACTAATTTTGAATACTCATCTTGAATCTGTTTGCGAGTATTGACAGCCGTATGTTGCAAACGAATCATATTTGACAAACGATAATTGTCCTCTGTTCCTGATACAGAATAACTGTTTTTCCCAATAACAATATTCAAATCATGATTGGAAAGGAAGAAATCTATTCCCTCTTTGGCACTGTCCAACCTAATGAATGCAGGCTTACGTTCATCACTTCTCCCTTGAAGGACAAACCTATCAGCCCCCACCTTCGCACTGTCAATCATACGGATAGACTCATATTGAGGCAAAAACTCATACAAATAAGCTGTTTTAACCACTCTGCCATTGACTAAAGTGCCATAAATGGTAAATCCCACTTTTTCCTGTTCCCTACAACCAAACAATGCAGAGCACAAAACAAGCGCAAGTATATAGTTGAAGAATTTATTTGACAACATTTGGGATACATTTAAATTCATATAAATAGATGTGTTTACCTAACACCAACTTTTTGGATGACTGAATCGAATCGTTGTTAATATCCAATTTATCCTTCGTTACAATATAAGATATTTCATCTTTGTTGATATCAATATAGTCATTATTCGTGATTGCATATTTTACAGTGTCATTCATACACGGAATTAATTGAACCACCTCATTCGGATTCAGATTGAAAATTTGAGTTTTATGGTTCAATTCTTTTGACAATGATTTCCATTGATAATTGACACGAACAGGGATAACACAAACAATAATGGCAAAATAGCTGACCACCAAAACATCAAAATAACCAGAACAAGACTTTGGCAAATGTGAAATCAACTGAGGGACAATCAATGCCAAAATTGGTAGTAACGGATAATAATAGCGAGGCATCTTCAATACTGAAGCATACAAGATGATTCCCATTGACAACAATACAATCATAGGCAACCACAAGAACTTGTCTGACTTTAAGATATTCTTGCGTTCTTTGGAAACTAACACGCCGACAAGTATCACTACAAAAATCACAAATCCATAAAGGGTAAAGAAATTCATAATAATGTCGCGAACAAACATATAGTTCCAAATATTCTTGGTACTTGTAAATGCTCTCGCTTTATGAACGGATTCGTGTATCAAGAAATTAAAGAAACCCGGATAAAGCGCGTAAGCCACCGCTACAGCTATCAATGCTGACAAGAAGAACAAAGGAATCCAATTCTTACGGTTATAGTGAAAAGTGGCAATAATCAAAACGATACCCAATAAAGAGACGTATATAGCATTAAAATAGCCCAAGGATACAACGTATGCAATGATACCTCCCAATCCCAATACATATCTTAACTTGGAAATATGCTGATTCTCTCTAAATGCAATAATAAGATTTACCGCTATCAAAGTAAGAACGATAATTCCGGTCTCAGCCATTTGATATTCGCGTATCAGCAATGTATTTGCAATGGACATGAAATTGCCAAAAGCAAGTGCCAATCCACAAAGTATTAAAATTAACTTGTCTCCGAAAATTCTTCGCAGCAATTTATACATAAAGAAGAAAGACAAAGCAAAGAACAATAAGTTCAAAATACCACCCCGCCATGCCAGTTCATGAATATCAAAAGAATCAAAGCCAATCAAGGCAATACGAAAGACCATATAGTAAAGGCTTGCATGAGGTGCATCTCCATTATTTTTCCAAAGTTGTGAAATATCAGAAAACGCCCCTGACACACCACCCTTATCGTCTTTTATGATAAGTTTTTTTAAATCTTCTCCCGTGTATTCTCCATTTGGCAAAGGACTATGATAATAATCGTTACACGTTGACAACATCACAGAGAATATTTCGTCAGAGTGAAATTGTGATTTAAGACGAATACTATTGACTCGAACCACAAACAAAATTACGAACAAAAGCACAACAGCCAAAATGGAATACATTTTGGCATGTTGATGATATAATGTTTTTAGTTCATCTAATTTGGTTGGCTTGGATTGTTGTACAATCTTCTTGCTTTTCTTTTTCTTCATAGCATAATGAAATCACAATATTATTTAGCCAATGACAAATTGACTGAAATACCATAATTGCTGTTCGTTGTCGGGTAAGCAGACGATGAAATCAAAGGCTTGTTCACTTGATGGTCGAAATATGCCTGCAAGGTAATTCTCTTGCTCAAAGCATAACTTGCCATGATATTGATTGTGATAGATTTTGTTCCACTTGTAGCCTGACTTGTACCTTCTTGAATCTTACGAATCAATGCTTGGGTATTTTGGAAAGAGAAATCAGCATTTACAGTCAAGTCGTTGCTGAACCCTTGTTGCGTTCCTTTAATTTTAAGCACTTTGTTAAAGTTGGCAATCTTGTAACCTGCACCTATCGTCAATCCTTTTTGATTGGCCTCAACCAACTGCCCGGCATCTGAATTCAATGTCAATACACGGCTGTCATGATATTCACAATTGAAAGTCAAATTATTCTTCATCGTTGCAGCCAAACCAATCAACGGAGCGAATTTTTCAGTCACAGTAACTGAAGTAATGTTGAATGGAGAAGAAGGGATAGGCTTTTGAGTCAATTCGTCAAGAGTAAAGCCATAATCACCATCTGCACTTTCCCAGTTCAAATAAGAAGAGAAAGAGCCGACCGAATAAGTACATTGATAAGCATGAGTCAATGTCAATGTACGGAATATTTTACTCAAATTACCAATCTTAATCAAGCCATCGTATGTCACTCTCCAGTTCGGTAACATTTGAGAAAGAGATGGGAATGCTGATGTGGAAATCGTTTTGGCATCCTTTCCTGTATATGCCGCCAAGAAAGCAGGAATCAAGACATCACTGCTTGTCGGATTAACACCACCATTCTCTTTACTGTATTGTTTGCCTGCATAAGCAGTACCTTCAATAAATCCTTTATTCGGATAAGACTTACCGCGATATTCATTTTCCAAACGGTTAGTAACTACTGGGATATTTTCCAAGAATTTAGCATAAGCCTTACTTGAATAACCGTCGTCAGCACTACTACCTCTCAAAGCGGTCTTGATGGCACAAGTGGTCATCGTAAAGCTACCGGCACGAGTAGTCGGCATATTGTCATACATAAACTGAAGTTGGTTAGTTCTACTGTCTGTTCTGTTGGATTTCAATTGAATTTTCAAACCTCTAATAGGCTCAATTTGCAATTCAAAGTTAAACTCTTCTGTACGTGAGAAGATAGCAGGCGCAGTTTGGTTAATATCACGCAATAACCAACCCCTTTCCATCGCTTTGTATATATAACTTTCGTCAGTAAATCCAAAGGCAAAATCTAAACCCGGCGACATTGGCCCATAATGTTTAGATTGACCTAACATATCACCTACTTCAGGAATAAATTGAGGGATGTTTGAAGTTTGAGTACGTTTCCAACGAACCGAACCACTTCTAACAGCCATCGCAAAACGAGCAGCGTGTTCCCCTATTTCTTTCCAGATATTCTTGTCTTCAGTCAAATTTTCAACAATTGTAAGTTTGATATTTTCCTTACCTGTTGTCAAAATTTGAATACTATTTTCATCAATTACTTTTGTCTTCAATGGGAATACTATCCCCTTCAATGTCGTTGCCTTAATGTTTAGCTTCTTATTTCTCAAATTGTGTTTAACCACAATCGCAGAATCCGACAATTGATATGTACGTTGATATTTCTTTGGTCTCTTCTTCTGTTTGGCAGTATTAGCACGGAAGTTATTGGCAAATCTACGGTTTACTTTCTTCAAGTACTTATTCTTGTTGTAAAGTGTTTCAAAATTAATTTTGCCATCTACACTCCAAATACTGTTATTGGCAATAGAGTTACCCACAGTCTCGCCCTCAATAGCAGCACCTCTGTCCCATTTATAAGTAGCATTATAACTTGCATTTGCCGTTAAGAAATCAAGTACAGGAATTCTATTGAATGGAGCTTTATAGTTGGCTGTGAATGTTTGGTTATAATTCCAAGGAGTTCCAAATCCCTTAATACTATTCCAAACAGTATCTCTCCATTCACGGTGTTTATCTGGGAACAAATCTTTGTTTACTGCACCCATAGTCTCTTCAATACGCGCCATCGTATTGGAATTAAATGATAAATTCAAAGATTTAGTCAAGTTCCAAGTCAAGGCAAATTGACGATCCCAATAGAAATTCTTACTTACAGAGACAGGAATGACAACGCTGACATCAGCCTCATTACGAGATTGCATTTCGTAATAGTAACGGCTCATGTTGGTCATAAAATTCACTGAGGTTGGCAAGTAATTCAATTCCCAACTCTTCACAAATTTCAAGTTCTTGGATTTGCTCTTAATGAATTTGAATGGTACAAATGGTTTCGCATACGGAGTGTAGCTATATTGGAAACTACCACGAAAATCATTGATATGTTCATATTCTATTATTGGTGAATTATTTTCCTGCTTATTGAATGAAAAGTTTAATGTAAAGTTGGCAGGATCCCAAGGCATCGGGTTCTTGCTCTTCACACCAAAGTTAAATCCTGATACACTGAAGCTCTTGACTGTAGACTGTTCAATTGCATAATTTTTAATTGAATCACGTTCCTGTTCATTAGCTGCGTTATCCAATGCATCATCCAATAGAATATCTTGGTCAAGCGGATTATATTTTGGTAACAATTTAGTCTTAGTTACTGAATAATAAACCGGGGCTTTCAATTTTACCTTTTCAGGCAAGAAACGACCAACATCCACTTGGGTAGCTACATTATATTGCTTGTAGTCATCCAAACGACGGTTTTCCAGACTTTGGTCAACACCTCCGAAACCAACAGTCTCAATATGGCCGCCAAAGTTGATGGTAGCGATATCACTGACACCTAAATTAACATTAGCTTTAGCTGCCCAACCTCCGTCTTCGTTAAAGTCGGTAACACGCATTTCGTTCACCCAAACTTCACCGTTCTTTTCCTTGTTGGAATTATTTCGCACACCAACCATCAAGACACGAATATCACTCAACGATGGGTTACCAATTACACCCACTTTGTTTCCTTCGTGTGCAGGGTCATATCCAGTATAAATCTTATTATAGGAAACCTCCGTCGGATTTAAATTCTTCTGATGGTTACGTTCCTTCTTCAAGTTAGTGAACACCTCCAATACGATATCCATAAAGTTGGCTTCCGGCCAAACAATATATTGGTCAGTGATACTATAAGTATTGTATGGTACTCCATTCTCTATATGAGGAGTCAACTTCAATGGAATTTCATATTCATAGAAGTTATTCTTGATGTCAGAGCCCAAACGTAGGAATACAGACAAGTCTCCATCCACCAAATCATTTTCCATATCCGAGATAAGACGTTCTGCGTGGGTATACATTTGCAAACGCTTGTACAAACGCAAGTCCAATGTAGTATTCTTATAAACGCCTCGTGCATCCCCTGCTTTCAATCCTGTCACCTTCATAGAAAGAGACTGTTCATTCAATTGAGTGATTTGAGACTGACCAGGATCGACAATACGATTCACCCCCGGAGGCAATACATAGTTGACAGGAACACGGCCTGCATTCTCTTCAATGTTCACGACCGACATATCCAAACGTCCGTCAGCAGGAGCATCACCACGAGAATTCAAGTTATACTCATAAGTTCTCCAGTCTCCACGAACCAATTCCAAAGTGGCAAAACGCAAGTGTGTTGCTTCCTTGAAACCAGTCATGAACATACGAATGAAACGGATCGTTGAGAAGTCAGAGATTGAACCAACGATCTTTTCATAGTCTTTCAATGGAATCTTGAATTGATACCAAGTCACTTCAGGAGTTGTTCCATTGCGCAAGGAAACTTTTGTTGTTTGTTTGTCAGTAATGTAGTTCTTACCAACTTCAAAGTCTTTCTTACGCAAAGAAATATGATATTGATAATATCTTTCATATTCATTCAAAGTGTTATCCTGATTGATATCCTCAACATCAGGCACACTACGAGAAGACTGATACAACTGGTCTTTCGTATCATCTTCACCCAATGAGTTACCTTCTACCCCATTATAACGTTTGTAACGTTCAAGGATAGAAGCTTTTTGTTCATCATAATCATGACCACGATAATAATGGTAGTTATCTCCAGCAGGGTCATTCAATGGAGAGAATTGGTCATCTTCCATAGCCGCAAGTGTAGTCGGAGACAAACGCATTCTCAAGTCATTGATGTATTTTTTATAGGTTTCAAAGGCGTATTCACTGTCATTGAACAATCCGTCATATCCAACATCCTGATATTTACGAGCACCGGCTGTATTGTCAAATGCATAGGTCAAAGAAGTTTCCAAAGGAACTCTACCCCAAACAGTTTCACGAGTCTTGTTCGTACTTCCATCAATAGGATTACCATTTTCATAAGATTTGTAACCGTCTTTCAAAATATCCTCACTAAGTTCTCCAAGGTTGAAATACAAGTCACCACCTTCATTGTTATCCCCTTCTTCCAAATATGGGTCCATCATCCAGAATTGGATGTATTCGATATTTGATGATTCAAAGTTTGTATTGTCCAACTTACGCATAATACCACCCCAGCGTTTTTCAGGGTACATCAAATTGAAGTTTTCATCAATATTTGTAGCATCCAAGTTATACGGACCTCTTTCTGTCGGATAGTAAGAAAGATTTAACGTTTGAACGGCAGAAGCCTCTCCATAGTTCAATTCACGGTTTGGCCAAATTTCTCGAGAAGTAACCTCACGCACATGAGAATTGGACAATTGGTCAAGGTCATTCTTGATATAGGCAGGACAAAGAGAAGAATTCTTTTGGGTAAACATTCTGTCAATATAGTACCATGCCAATAACGCACGATTCTTACCATAGTCAGCGTTATTGCTCAATCCTGCTTCTGGAAACATTGCGCTTGCCGATGGGTCGAATGGCGTTGACGCCAAGAACCAAGCGTATGGAGAACGAATATCAATTGAATTTTGTGAAGATTCAAAATCGTCCAAGTATGAACTACCAGAATTAGAACCAGTTTTTTTCTTATGAGGAACCAACTGAGCAAACTCTCCTTGCACACTGATTGTAGAAGGAGCAGTTGCATTGACAGTCGGTATCTTATTTACCAAGTTGGTCAACCACATGAAGCTCTTGTTATACGACAAGTTCACACCCCAAATAGTATTTTTGATTAGCTCATCACCAATATTCACTTTCTCTGTAATTGGCTTTTCAGAGAAGTGCATTAACGTAGCCCCCACATTGAAATCTTTGCTAAATGCATAATTCAAGTCAAAGCCGAGCAAAGTTTTGCGCTGCATACTGAACATGGATTGGTTTTCCAAAGAAACACTAACGTTTGTTCCAGAGTCAATGATACTTTGATTCAAGATAGTAACCACACCCATATTGTAGTCAACGGTATAGTCACTGTTTTCCACCAAAGTGACACCCCCAGCTGTAACGACAACCGAACCGCGAGGTACATTCATCGCATTCAATCGGATTTGAGCTCCGGAAGAAGCCTGATATTCACCTTCAAGAATAAACTTATTCTTGTCTTGGAATTGTTTTGCCACCGTTTGTGTGGAGTCATATAATTCCTTATAGACATATTTTTGAGCCTCAACTTTATCTGTAATCTTACTTTCCAAGTATTCACCAAACGGTTCTACAACTGGGAAAATCACCTTACCTTGAGATGCGATAATCGTATATCCCTCTATATAGTCATAAAAGCCATCTGGATGACTTTCATTGTTTGAATCCAATCTATCAAGATTCAATACGCGAAGCAAAGGTGTGTTGCGGATAGGGTCAACTGGCAAATATTGAACAGAAGTACCGGTAGTATCACTCAAATATTTGATGTTCAACTTAAAGTTCTCTTTTTGCACTTGGTAAGCACCCAAAGAATAAATGTTTTTCATCATCAAATCCCAGTTCGCAAATTTCGGAGAAACTGTAGAGCCCTTCAACAACTTTAAGTATAAAGATTGTTGTGTATCGGAAATATCGTTGGAAAATTCACCGACTTGATAAACTTTACCTTGATAGGTATATTGGTAGGCAACCGCCAAAACTTCATCGGCATTCAACGATGAATTCAACGAAATGTAACCTAATGTTTCATTCAAGCGATATTCACTGCTTTGCAATAAACGCGCACTTTCTATCTTTTCGTAATCACGACCACCTTCGATTCCATAAACAGACAAAGGCTCAAGTACTTGTGATACCTGACTGATGTAACGTGCATCAGGATAATTGTTCTTAATCTCCGATAACAAGTTATTGGAATTATTGTTTGGAACAGTAGCCGATGGATTAGGTACCCAGTGATTGTTGGAAAGGACCCTGTTTTCACCGACATCCATGAAACCGACAATGTTTCGGGCTTCATTGTAATTTCCTCGACGATTGGTAATCCACACCTCTATACGTGTGATATTAATACCCGAAGAAATATAAGGAAGTTTTGAAGCAAACTTATCGTAATTATCACGGAAATAATGGCTTAAGAAGAAGTGACGGTTTTTATCGTAGTTATCTACATTTACAGTAAATTTGGTTTTCTGTGCTCCTCCCTTAGTATTAACTGTTTGTGATTCAGAATTTTGTTGGGAAACAAGAGCAGAAACAGTCAACTTACCAAACTGCAATTTAGTTTTCAAACCGAACAAGGCAGTACTACCTTTAATCAAAGATGACCCAGTAGTCATTGAGACATTACCAGCCTCAATACTCTTGATAATTTCATCTTCCTTACCTTCATATTGCAACTTTAAGTTCTTGGTATCAAAATCAAAAGTCGCATCAGTATTATAAGTCATATTGAACTTCATCTTGTCACCGACAGACGCATCAATATTGGCCTGAATCTTCTGATCAAAATCAAAATACGTTTTTCTGCGGGCACTGGAAGGCAAAGCAGGGTTATCAGTCTTATTGGACTTGATACCCATCTTCACTTGCACAGAACCTTGCGTTTTCAATTGAACTCCCCCCGGACCAAACACTTTTTCCAATGGACCGAGAGCAAATTTCATATCGAAGATATTAAACTTGTCATTTCCTTTTTTCTCGTACAATTCGGCATTTTTCTTTCGATAATAGTCCATCATTGAATTTCTCAATTCAACGTCATTATAATCGTCAGCCGACAAAATGAAAGGAGTACAGATCTCTCTATCCCCTATTTTTGTACGGATAATATAACAGCCTGTTTCAATATCATAAATAGCTTCAGTCTTAATGTTTTCGGGATCTTTTAAATCGATGGCATTTTTGTCATTTGACATCAAGTCGTCATAACCGGCAGTAATAGTAGGCTTCACGCCATAGTGTAAAGTAGTACTGTCATCTTCTTCCAGAATATTCCCGGAGAAAATGGCAGGAGGAGCAGGCAATTCCGACTTTTTATATTGGGCATAACCCAAGGAATTGGTCGCTACATATATAATTATTCCGACAAGAATCGAAAATAAGAATTTATATCTTTCTAAAAATTTCATTAACGAATGATACTCTTACTGTAAAATATTCACAACCGATGGGATATTATAATAACTTCAACGCCTTCTTTATCACATCCTCAACTTTTGAATCCGGGCTGTCTTTCAATAGTTTAGTAACGACTTTTTGTACATTCGGACGAGAGAATCCCAACATAATCAAAGCCGCAACAGATTCTTCATAAGTTTCAGAATGATTCACAGGCTGTAGTATTAACGTATTATCACCCGCTTTTATTTTATCCTTGAGGTCAACAATTATTCTTTGTGCTGTTTTTGCACCAATTCCCTTTACAGATTTCAAAGCAGCCACATTCTCAGACAAGATAACCGCCTTAACATCGTCGGCAGACAATGAAGAAAGAATCATGCGCGCCGTGTTTGGCCCTACGCCTGAGACAGAGATTAATTGTGTGAAAATTTCACGTTCAGCTTTATCAAAAAATCCATATAGAATGTGTGCATCTTCACGAATCGACTCAAAGATGTATAGTTTTGAAGATTTTACCTCTTGAAGTTTTGTATATGTATTTAATGAGATGTTTGCAAAGTACCCAACATTATTACTTTCTAAAACCGCGTATGTCGGAGTAAGTTCTGCTATTTCTCCTTTTATATATTCTATCATTGTTTTTCCTTTTCTACAAAGGTAATATTTTTTATACTTTCTTTCGAATGTTTAGTGTAACAATCTATCCTATTACTGAAAAAACGAAAGGTCGCCAATCCTAAAATTAGCGACCTTCATTAATTCCATTATATCTTAAGTGGTCAACACTTTAAAGGCTATGTCAATATCCCTCAATTCATCCAATAACTTACGTTCCAGTCTGATTTTGTCACGAGAAACCATCAATACAGACTTTCGTTGACTTTCATTTTCTATATTCATGTATAACTCATGACCTTCTTCTCCCTTCTTTTGCATATACTTATCCAAAACAGTAGATAAAGCTGTACTTTCAAGAGCTTTCTCAGGAACTTCAATCTGAATTCCTTTATAGGACTGTCCTGCAACTTCTTGCAATGAAGATATACCCCTTATTTCCATATATTTCTTGCCATTGAAACGGCCTAATGTATAGGAATAGGTAATTTTTAAGAAAGTTCCTTTGATACCATATTTGTTGAAATCCGTGAAATTCTTACCAAACAAACGGAGATCAAACGAGCCATGATAATCTTCAATCTTAATGATACCGAACTGCGAACCTTTTTGTGTCATTTTCACTTGATAATCAGTAACCAATCCGGCAATAATGTATTCCTTATCAACATTTTGGAAATCTTCCGTATCAAAGTCTTTGGAGGTTATATTACATCCGAATGTAATATCCATATAGTAAGTATCCAGCGGATGGGCAGATAGATACATTCCTACCAAATCCCTTTCTATATTCAATTTCTCAATGTCGGACATATTATGGCGCATCGGTGGCTCTGGTTTTGCAGTTTCGATAGCATCAAAAGCTCCAAACAAGGAATTTTCCTGATAAGCCTTACTTTGCTGATACTCTTGTCCATAACGAACCAAAATTTCACCGAATGAAGATAAACCGTCTTCTTCTTTACTTATATAATCTTCACGAGAGACACCTTCAAAACAATCAAAAGCTCCAGCCAATGCCAAGTTCTCTATAACCTTCTTGTTACAAGAACTTAAATTGACACGTTCCACCAAATCATAGACCGATTTAAAATCGCCATTCTTGTCTCTTTCATCCAAAATAGCCTGAACAGCATTCAAACCGACACCCTTGATTGCAGCCAAACCAAAACGTATATCCCCTGCTTTATTCACACTGAACTTAGCTCGTGATTCATTGATATCCGGCAACTTAACAGCAATCTTCATATTCTTGCATTCATCCATGAATTTGGTAAGTTTCGTAATATCATTCAAGTTACGGCTCAACACGGCTGCCATATATTCAGCAGGATAATTGGCTTTCAAATAAGCTGTTTGGAAAGCAACCCAACTATAGCAAGTTGCGTGACTTTTATTGAATGCGTAGGATGCAAATTTCTCCCAGTCTGCCCAAATCTTTTCAAGCACCTTTTCTTCATATCCATTAGCCTTACCTCCGGATAGAAACAAAGGTTTTAGCTCTGCCAGCTTGTCTTTCAACTTCTTACCCATGGCCTTACGTAAACCGTCAGACTGACCACGAGTAAAGTTTGCCAACAAACGAGACAAAAGCATGACCTGTTCTTGATAGA
>JAHHQT010000035.1 GCA_020026215.1 Muribaculaceae bacterium | reverse complement strand
GTGCGCCACTTGCCTCGCGGTAAGTGGCGCATTCTTTTTTATGAATGTTTATAAAAATAGAAACGGCGTTCCTGATTGCTCGGGAACGCCGTTTCGTTTTATGAATTTGTCTTCTATTGTTTTAATTTCAATTCATACAAATCGTTGCGACGGTCTTTAAGGTTTTTGACACTACCATACGTGTGTAGTTGTGACAAAAGGTCCAAATCGACGTCGGAGATTAGAATCATTTCTGTATTAGGGGTTGCTTCGGCACGTTTACCGTCGGTAGGGAATCCGAAGTCGCATGGAGTGAATACGCCTGATTGTGCGTATTGGATATCCATGTTGTGTACCCTCGGCAAGTTACCTACGCTACCTGCAATGGCTACGAAGCATTCGTTTTCGATGGCGCGTGCGTGTGCGCAGACTTTAACGCGTGAGTAGGCGTTTTGTGTATCGGTCAAGAACGGAACGAACAAGATTTGCATACCGTCGTTTGCCATGATACGTGATAATTCAGGGAATTCTACGTCGTAGCAGATAAGAATACCGATTTTTGCACAGTCGGTCTCGAATGTCTGTATCTTTTTACCGCCACTCAAACCCCAGCTCTTGATTTCATCAGGGGTAACGTGGATTTTCTCATACATTTCGTATGACCCGTCGCGACGGCAAAGGAAACCTACGTTGTAGAGCAATCCGTCTTCCTTGACGAACGGCATACTACCTGTGATGATGTTGATGTTGTAGCTGATGGCGAATTTAATGAAACGGTCGCGGATTTCTTCGGTATATTTAGCCAAACCACGGATGGCTTCTGATTCGCCTTCATCGTTGAATTTTGCCATCAACGGAGCGTTAAAGTATTCAGGGAACAATACGAAGTCGCTTTGATAGTCGGAAACGGCATCCACGAAGTATTCCACTTGTTCGAACAAGTCGTCAAGAGAACGGTAAGGACGCATTTGCCATTGTACCAATCCGACACGTACGGTTGATTTTTTGTTGACAAAATCGTGGCTTGGTTCTTGATAATAGATGTTATCCCATTGAAGCAGACAAGCGAAGTGCTTGGATTCTTCATCATTCGGCAAATAACCGCGCATCACTTTGCGTACGTGGAAATCGTTGGAAAGTTGGAAGGTAAGAACCGGGTCGTAGATTTCTTTTTGTTTTACTTTGGTGATATATTCACGAGGACGGATTTTGTCGGCATATTTGTGGTAGTTCGGGATACGTCCGCCGAACATGATGGCCTTTAGATTTAATGTTTCGCAAAGGTCCTTGCGGTATTCATACATACGACGTGCAAGACGCAAGCCTCGATAGTCCGGGTGGATGAACACTTCAATACCATACAAAATATTTCCGTCGGGGTTGTGGGTGCTGAAAGTTTCGTTTCCTGTTACCTGAGCATAGGTGTGGTCGCTCTTTACCATGTCGTAATCGACAATTAGCGACAATGCGCACCCTACTATTTTGTCATCGACTACGGTTACAATTTGTCCTTCCGGGAAAATCTTGATTAGTTTGCTGATTTGTTTTCTAGTCCAGAAAACATCGCTTCCATCCGAATAGACACGAGTGAATGATTGTGCAAGTTGTTCGTAATCCGACATTTGAAGGTTACGGATTTGCACCTTGTTGATTGTAATTGACTCTTCCATTAATTTATCAAATACTTTTATGTCGTTGCAAAAGTACCCTAAATATACCACAAAGGCAATTAAATCTGTGTTAATTAATTTTATCTATAATGATAAGTCCCCTTTTTGCGGGTGCTTCTGCCGTATTCGATGCTTCGTGTGGGGCAATGGTGGTAGCATGCGAGACAGTTCATACAGTCGCCGTGCCAGTGTGGAAGGAGCAGTCCTTCCTGTGTTTTTTCAAGTTGTATGTTGCCAGTAGGGCATACTTTGACGCATTTTCCGCATTCAATGCAGGTCTTGGGATTGCAGACGAACGGTTTGTCAGAGGTCATATAGCGCATGAAAAACGGATAGATGACCTTGCTTTTCAATCTGCTGAATGAGCCGTGAAATGTGAAGTCGCCTTTTTCGCGGTTTTTGATGCGTTCGGTGATGTTTTCGACTAACGAAGGTGCTGCATTGAGCTTTTTGGCAGTCAGTTCACGGTTGTCAATGTTGAAGCCCGGTAAAAGAACATAGGTGTTGGGCATGAACACGGAAAAGGCGGCATCGCCTTCCAAACCGCATTTTGCCATGGCTTCTTTCCATTGTCGTGCCGTTTGTCCTGCATCATCACCGCAAGTTAGGACCAATGCACAGTGATTTCTGTCTTTATTGTAGTTGCCGAATCGCAGTCCGCCAATCAGTGTGGCAAGATTTTTAGGCATTCCCCAGGAGTGAACCGGAAAGACAAAACAAATGGTTTCGTTATCGGACAGCAAAAAAGAATCGGTTTGCGAACCTTTGTGGTAAAAAGTTCGCAAATCGACTATTTTATTATCGTTTAACCCTTTCGAAAGCAGTTGTGCGATATGACGGCTGTTTCCGGTGGCTGAGAAATATAAAATCATTAGTGGATGATGATAAGCGTTGCACCGAAGCCGTATTCTCTGAACGATGCATCCTGAGCCTCGCAATGACGGTATTTACGGTGTAGTTCGTCCATGACTGCCTTGCGCAATACGCCTTCGCCCTTGCCGTGGATAAACACGATTTTCTGTCCTTTATTCTTGATGTTTTCGTCCATCACCTTGCGGAACTCGTTCAACTGAACATCAAGCATATCCTTGTTGGATAGTCCTGCTGTGGTGTCAAGCAATTCATCAATGTGCAAGTCCACTTCGATAATTTCGCCTTTCTTTGCCTTGTGTTCCTGATGTTTGGTTACGGGACGACGTGTTTCCTTTTGTTTCTTCTCCTTCATGGCATCTTCAAGCATCGAGCTGTCGATGGTCATTTGGCGTTGTGGAACGTCGTTCTTGACAATGTCGAAAGCAATGACAGGATTGTCGAAGTACATATTTTCGTGGAAACAATGTGTCTTGTAGAACTTGGTAGCATCGATACGGCATTCAACGGTAGCAGGATTCTTCAACTTGAATTCCTTGTCGCGTTTGAATGGTACGTATTGGATGGCTACACGTTCCAAATCAGGCAAATCTTCGTGTGTCAATGTTTCCAACAATACTTGGATATTCGGTTCGATGATGCCGTCGAAGCGTGTGCTCCATTTGCCTTTTGAGTTTCTTACGGCATAGACCAAATACAAGTAATAGTTGCTGTCGTTGACGATATAGGCATCGAAACGAGTGGTGTTGAGGTGCTTGATTTCGTTCGGTTCATAGCCCAATACCAAATTCAACACTTCGCCTTCTTCAGTTTCGATAGGTTCGATTCCGTTTTCAGAAATTGGAGCGACTGTTTCCGGTCTCTTGTGGGCTGCCACTGCCGGAGCTTCGTATTTGCTCGGCTCTGACGAACCGTAATGCTTTTTAGGCATCATGCCACCGTCAGGGTCAACCACTACACATTCACGCACCAAAACGGGTGTTTCAAATCCGTCAGGTTCTTCCACGTGAACAATATTACCTTCTATCTTTACTACTTTTCCTCCGCCTACTGCATTTAAAAAGCGGACAGTATCTCCTACTTTCATAATAACTGATTTTTCGTTTTAACAAAATTACAATACTTTATTCAAGTCAGAAATTAATTTATCCACATTTTCTTCAGTGGTTGCCCATGAGGTGCAGATTCTGACATTTGAATAACCTTCTTTGTCGCTTGGTGACACTGAGAAAGAATAGTCTTTCGACAGTTTTTCCACCACTTCATTGGATAACAAAGCAAACTGCTGATTGGTTGAGCAAGGGCAGGTGAGTTCTACGCCTTTTGCCACTAAGGCATCTTTTATTTTCAGAGCCAATCGGTTGGCATGGCTTGCCAAATCGAAATACAGATTGTCTTCGAGTAAAGCTGCAAATTGCAAGCCCAACAATCTGCCTTTTGCCAACAAACCGCCTTTTTGCTTGATCATGTATCTGAAATCGCGGCTCAACGACTTGTTCTTGAAGATGACCGCTTCGCCGAACAATGCTCCTTGTTTTGTACCTCCTATATAGAAGATGTCGGCATAGCGAGCAATATCCTTAATATCAACATCGCAATCCGCAGCAGTCAGTCCGTAGCCCAAACGTGCACCGTCGATGAACAACGGCAGTCCGAAGCGTTGGCAAGTGGCGGAAATGGCTTCCAGTTCCTTTTTATAGTATATAGAGCCCAATTCAGTAGGAAACGAGATATAGACCAATCCCGGCTGTACGCAGTGTTCGTGGTCGCAGTCGCTATGGTGGTCGTTGTATATTTGTTCGATTTCTTCGGCAGAGATTTTGCCATTCTTGCCTTCAGCGGCGATGACTTTGTGTCCTGTTGCCTCGATAGCTCCAGTCTCGTGTCCGTTGATATGTCCGGTCTTGACAGCTACTGCACCTTGGTAAGGACGAAGCAATGATGCGATGACGGTGGTGTTGGTCTGTGTTCCTCCAACAAGAAAATGTACGTCGGCAACAGGATTGCCACATAGACTTTTTATCATTTCGCGTGCTTTTTCGCAAAATTCGTCGTTACCGTAACCGGTGGTTTGACACATATTGGTTGCTACCAAACTTTCCAAAACCTTAGGATGCGCTCCTTCGGTATAATCACATTCAAAATGTATCATTTCACTATTTCCTTTGATTTCGAGTACAAAATTACCCCCATTTTCACGAAAAATCCACTTTTTTCAAAAAAAATCGCATTTTTTTGAAAAAATACTTGCACGGAATAAAAAAAGCACATATCTTTGCATCGCTTTTAGGACGAAGAGTCTTGGAAGTTTAGGATTGTCTTATGGTGTAATGGTAGCACTGCAGTTTTTGGTTCTGCCTGTCTAGGTTCGAATCCTGGTAAGACAACTCAAGGGATACTTTCGAGTATCCCTTTTTTTATTTTATATCTTTTTGAACTTTCCGAAGGTGTTAATTGGTTATTTAGGTTGAGAAAGTTGAAAAATGATTATCTTTGCAAAAGGAAAGAAAAACAACTAACATGAATAGAAAAGATTTTGAAATCATGGCCCCGGTAGGGTCTTATGAATCGTTGTATGCGGCTATTCAGGGAGGCGCAAACGCTATCTATTTCGGTATAGAGGGTTTGAACATGCGTGCCAAATCTTCCATTAACTTCACTGTAGAGGACTTGCATAAAATTGCTGAAATCTGTGCTGAAAACGGATTGAAGAGCTATTTGACGGTCAATACTGTGGTGTATGACGAAGACATCGAATTGATGCACGAAATTGTGAATGCAGCTAAAGAAGCCAAATTGTCGGCTATCATTGCCTCTGATATGGCTACTATCCTTTATGCCCGCAGTATCGGTGTTGAGGTTCACATTTCAACACAGGTGAACGTTTCCAATTCCGAAGCCGTCCGTTTCTATTCACAATTTGCAGATGTTGTGGTTTTGGCGCGTGAATTGAACTTGACACAAGTGGCAGGTATCTACGACACCATTCACCGCGACAATATTGTAGGCCCTCACGGAGAACCTATCAGAATCGAAATGTTCTGCCACGGTGCTTTGTGTATGGCAATTTCCGGTAAATGCTACTTGAGCCTTCACGAAATGAACTCATCGGCTAATCGTGGTGCTTGTACTCAAATCTGCCGTCGTGGTTACGAAGTGACAGACTTGGATACCGGTGACCAATTGGCTGTTCAGAACAAATACATCATGTCTCCGAAAGACTTGAAGACTATTCACTTCTTGAACAAGATGATTGATGCAGGTGTGAGAGTGTTCAAAATCGAAGGTCGTGCACGTGGCGCTGAATACGTTCGCACAGTGGTTAGTTGTTACAATGAAGCCATCAATTCAGTGATTGACGGCACTTTCTCTGAAGAAAAGATTGCAGGATGGGACGAAAGATTGGCTAAGGTGTTCAACCGTGGTTTTTGGAACGGTTACTATTTGGGACAACGTCTTGGCGAATGGACTTCAAAATACGGCTCTTCTGCGACTCGTGTGAAGGTTTACGCTGCTAAAGGTATCCGTTACTTCTCAAACATTCATGTTGCCGAATTCCAAATGGAAAACGACGAATTGAAGGTAGGTGATGAAGTGGTAATCACAGGTCCTACTACAGGTGCTATTATCACTAAGATTAAGGAAATCCGCGTGGATTTGAAACCTGTTGAAAAGACTGTACGTGGTGAACGCTTCTCTATCCAAGTAGATGAAAAGGTACGTCCAAGCGACCGCTTGTTCATCTGGAAAGATGTGGAAGAAGTAAGAAATCGCCGCGTCATCAAATAGAACACATTAATTGCGATATATGATAAAAGGCTGTCCCGAAACGGACGGCCTTTTTATTGAAAAAATAGTTGGGCTGATTTTTGAAATTTTTTTATTTGAGACTATATTAGTAGTAGAATAAAAAACACGATAAACATGGGAAAGAACATAGACAAAGAATTGGAACAGGAAATTGCAAGACAACCTAAGATGGAAATCACCAAGGAAACGCTTCAAAAGGCGGGTGACTTCTCTTTACGCAACAGGGAAATATTGGAGAAATCCCACCTTTGCGGATGCTATGCCTGCAATCGTATATTCCGTGCAAGTGAATTGACACCCGACGACTTTTGCGACGACGGAACAGCCTGCTGTCCGTACTGTGGTATTGATGCCGTAATCGGTGATGCCTCGGGCTATGCCATCACTCCTGAGTTTATCCGCAGAATGAACAAAAAGTGGTTCTAATCAACTGATAGCATAGAAAAAGTAACTCGTCATTGGCGAGTCCTTTTTTTAGATGTTTGTCCATAGGGCGTTTTTCTATGTGTTTTAGACACTGCGATGGAGTGGTTTCACTACAACAGATAAGGGCATAAAAAAACAGACCGCCCGATTGAGCAGTCTGTCTTTATTTATTGTAAGGTTGATTATTTTACGATTTCAACAACTTCAACGTCGAATACCAAAGTTTCGTTTGATTCGATGTTTGCGTATGGTTGACCGTCAAGACCGTAACCAAGTTCGCCAGGGATGATAAGAATGAAGTGTGCACCGGCTTTCATTAATTGCAAACCTTCACCGAAACCAGGAACTACACTTGTTGGAGAGAATTCGCGAGCTTCGTCACCGCTGTTGTCAAATTCAGTACCGTCGATGTGTTTGCCAACGTATTTAACTTTAACACGGTCAGTTGCTTTTATCAATTCACCTTTACCTTCGTTGATTACTTTGTAAACCAAGCCAGATTCAGTTTTCTTGAAAGAAGCATCTTCAGCCATTTTGTCTGCGATGTATTTTTCACCTGCACCCTTGTTAGCGATAGCTTCAGGAGATTCAGCTAATTTTGCTCTTTTGATTTTGTTGATGATATCCATAGCGATAGCTTGAGCTGCGTCTGGAGTACCGATTGAATCAGCTGTGAAAGCTGCTTCGAAAGAAGTGTAAACTTTGTCAAGGTCAAGTTCGATATTGTCCTTAGCCATGCTTTGAGCGATGTTGTTAAGTTGGATACCGATTTGTAGACCTTGCATATAATCTTGTTTTGTAGTATCGTTAGTCATAGCGGCTTTCATACCTTTCAAAACTTGTGCTTTGTCAAAGTTGGCAGCCATAGGGTTGTTTTTAAGTTCAGTACCTACACCGTTACCCCACATTTGACCGAAATAGTATGCCAATGAATCTTCTTGAGTTTTCATTTCATTAACAGTACCGTTGTTGCAAGCTGATGCAACTAGCATAAGTGCTGCAGCACCTGCGAAAAATAGTTTTTTCATTGTTTTAAAAATTATAAGTTAATATTATTTTACGATTTGTAGAAGTTCAACATCGAAAATCAATGTTGTGTCCGGGTCGATAATGCCACCTGCTCCGTTTGGACCGTAAGCTAAATCAGAAGGGATGTATAGACGCCATTTAGCACCTTCTTTCATCATTTGAAGAGCTTCCACCCATCCTGCGATGACTTGAGTTACACCGAATACAGCAGGTTCGCCACGTTCAACAGAGCTGTCGAATACAGTACCGTCGATAAGTTTGCCTGTATAGTGAACTTTCACTTGGTCGTTGGCTGTCGGAACTGCACCGTTACCTTCTTCGATGACTTCGTATTGAAGACCTGTAGCAGTAACTTTCACACCTTCGCGGTTTTTGTTTTCAGCAAGGAATGCTTCGCCGATTTGACGGTTTTGCTTGCCTGCTTCTTTAGCTTTAGCCTGCATATCTTCTTCCAATTTAGTGAAGAAAATTTGAACAGTCATTTTTGCTTCTTCGTAAGTCATTTCAGGTTTAGTACCTGCGTAAACAGCTGCCACACCATTGGCAAAATCTTGTACATTTAGTTCTTTGATGCCTGAGCCTTTGAAATTGTGGCCCATGCTCATTCCTAATGCATAGCTTAATTTGTCCATATTTAAAATTTCCTATTTTTTTCGTTACAAGTTACAAAGTTAAATTATAATCTTATTATTTGGTAATTATATTAAGAAAAAAATGTGTGTGTGAATGACTTATTTATGAAATTTTAATGAATACGGTTTGACCTTTTTGTGAAATGGATTGTTATACCCATAATTGAAAAACTATTACTATGGATATAATACTGCCTAAACGTACAGACGGCGCACCTTCAGAAGTGCTGAACGGAAAGCGACAAATCACGGTTGTCGGTGCAAATGGTGCAGGTAAGACTCGCTTTGTCAACAAGATGATGCAGGATGTTGGGGAGAATGCTTTCCACATCTCGGCATTGGATGCCTTGTTTGTCAATAAAAAACAATCAGAATACAATTCCATTTCCTCGATTTTCAATGGCGTTTCGCAATCGGCACAGTTCGTCAAGCCATTGGCTGAGACGGAGTTTGAGATGCTGTTGTATCTGTTGCTGACCGACGAAATGAAAGACCTGTTTGCCTACAAGTTCGAACGGATGGAAGGCGAGAGAACCGAAATGCCCCAAACTAAGATTGACTTGGTCATCAAGCTCTGGAAAGAGGTTTTCCCGAAAAACAATGTGCTTCGTGGCAGTGGTAAAATCCGTTTCTCCAACGACAGTGGCAACGATACCTTCAAGCCGTTGATGCTGTCGCACGGTGAAAAGGCGGTGTTTTTCTACATCGGTGCATCATTGTATGCCCCTAAGGGAAGTGTGGTATTCGTGGACTCACCGACCATGTTCCTTCACCGTTCCATTACGCAGAGCCTTTGGACAGCGATAGAGGACTTGCGCCCCGACTGCACGTTTGTCTATCAGACCCACGATTTGGAATTTCCGACTTCACGTGCCGACAATATTACGATATGGGTGCGTAGTTGCGACATTGCGGCAGGGTCGTGGGACTACGAGATTGTCCGTCCGCACGAAACACTTTCTGAACAGTTGATATTGAGCATCATCGGTTCGCGAAAATCTGTGCTTTTTGTAGAGGGCGACGACTCGCACAGTATTGATTACAAGCTCTATTCGCTCATTTTCCCCGAATATACCGTCAAGCCGATGGGCAGTTGCAATAAGGTCATCGAAACCGTGCGTTCATTCAACGACATACAGTCGTTCCATCACTTGGATTCCTATGGCATTGTCGATCGTGACCGCCGTACCGACCAGGAGGTGAAATATCTGCGCAACAAGAAGATATTAGTGCCGAATGTGGCAGAAATTGAAAATATACTGATGCTTGAAGGCGTGATTCGCGCAGTGGCACGTCGTCGTGGAAAGAACGATATGCAGGTGTTCCAGAGAGTGCGTGCCAATGTGGTCAGAATGTTCAAGAGCGACTTGCGCCAGCAGGCATTGCTTCACACACGCCATTTCGTGAAACGCAGGATAGAGATGGTTGTTGACCGCCGTTTCAAGAACATTGGCGAAATGGAAAACCACATTCTCGAACTGCTTGACGAAGTAAAACCACGTGCAGTTTACGAACAGCATTGTCGCGATTTCAACGGCTATGTCCATGGCTCGTCCTATCACGATATTCTGAGGGTCTATAATCAAAAGGCGATGCTGATTGACAGTGAGGTTGCCCCATTGTGCGGATTTACCAAGAAAGAAGACTACATAAAGGCCGTGTTGTCCATTTTGAGGAATAACCGACAGGAGGCCGCCGAAATCAGAAAAGCCATCAAAAACTGTTTCGGTTTATCAAAATAAAAGTATCGGGTGCATTGAAAATCTTCGTTGTTGAAATGAGATTTTCAATGTTTTTTTAGTAAATATGCTTATATTTGCAGTAGGATTATGTCCTGAAACGAATTGAAACAGAAAACAAAGAATTTGGAACTATGAAAAAGTCAGTACTATTAATACTACTAACATTGGTTTTTAATATGGCAACAGCACAGACAAAAGGCGGTCACCTTCTATTCGAGGGTTACCCTATCGACGGACCTGTGTCTGCCCTGGAGGCAAGTTTGTCCGGCAAGGGCTATTCTTCCTGCAAGGTGGGTACAGGTGCTTACTATATCATTGGAACTTATGAAGGCTATGAAAACAGTATGGTCACTCCGTTGGCTGAAAAAGACTGCATGTATGCCGTAAATGTCTGCCTGCCTATCCAGAAAACATGGGCAGCATTGGAAAAACAATACAAGGCCTTGAAGGTGAAGATGGAAGCCCGCTATGGCAAGCCTGTGGAATGTGTTGAACGCTTCAAGACATCCGTTCCTCCCACTACTGATGAACAAAAGTTGGTGAGCATTGCCAAACAGGAATGTGAATACACCACTTCCTACGATACTCCGGAAGGAAACGTGATGATTTCCATTACCAACGTCAATGGTTCATTGGGCATTAGTTTCTGTGTAGAGGTGCTTTATGTTGACAAAGCCAACTATAAGCGACTATTGGGATAGAATATATTACAAACCTTGATATGTAGCCTGTTCGCGTGAGTGAATAGGCTGCTTTTTTATTTGTTTTGTTGAATTTAATCTTTATCTTTGAGTGTTGTAACAAATTAATAAACTTATATATCTATTGCTATGAAAAAAATGTTATTTTGACATTGCTATTGATGTTAATTTCCAATGTCGCCATTGCGCAAAGAATTTATTCTTTTAAAGGTATTCCGGTTAGAGGTCTTATAGAGAAATTCGCAGATTCGTTGAAATCATACAATTTTGATGTTTCTGTAGAGGAGGCTTTCTTGGGCAATTATTATAATATAAAAGGCATTTGCTTCGGAGAGGAGTGTAAACTTGAACTTGTCGAGGCAGATGCAGACTATGATTTTATTGCGGGTGTTCTTGTTTTGACACCCGAACAGGATACTTGGGAGAAAACTTTTAGCAAGTATAATGAATTCAAGAAAATGTTTACCGAATTATATGGAAAGCCGTACACGAAACTAGAAACAGTGGGTCCGAACAATCCCAAAAACGGAATAGATATATATCGTTCTATACGCAATTCTGAAGCGGCATTTATAAGCTGTTTCCACGATGATCAGGGTGGTGGAGCAGAAGGAACAGTCACACTGTCTATTGCAGTTAAAGAGGAATTGTTTGGCGATCCAAAGGGATACTTGAAAATCGAATATCTAAATAATAAGGTTGTACCGATAGGTTATAGTGTCGATAGAGATTTGCTCCCTAAATAACACAAAAAGGAGAAGAGCCCCGCTCTTCTCCTTTTTTATCGTTATGGTGGATATATTGGATTGTTCCCATTGTGAAAGAAAAAATGCCTGTCATAAAGCAGTAAGACAGGCATTTTTTTATCATAGTTAGAATCTTGTTTTCGTTGCGAGGCTATTCGTCGGTGTCGCGTTTGCTCCATTTGGAAGGAGTTGTACCCACACGGGCGAAGAATTGTGTCTGGAAATAGGTTCTGTTGTTGAACCCACAAGCCCGAGCCACAGTTTCGTTCGACCAGTCGAGGTGTTCCAATAGCAATTCCTTGGCTTTCTCTATGCGCAGGTCAATCAACCAGTTGCTGAACGTCTGACCTTTCGCTTCTTGAAGATATTCCCTCAAAGCCTGGCGCGAAATGCGCATTTCCTGAGCTGCTTCCTGAATGGTGATGCTCTGTTTCAAATAGTATCCACTCTCGATGAATTGATTGATGGCGGATTCCATTTCAATCTTTTTTTTCACGACAGATTTCGAGCTTTTCAGCTTCTGACTTATTCTCAAAATCCTGTTTTTTCTTCCTATAATTTCCTTTGTAATTCTTGTTTTTGGTGTAGCAGCTCAAGCTGTAGCCGATGAAACTGAATATATAGAAGAATGCGATGGAAAGCGAATAGATGCCGTAGAGTGACCTTAGTAGCCAACTGGTGTTGAAAATCATAATCGGCAGACCGATACCCTCGAAAGCCATTAGGAATAAGCACCATTGAGTCCATTTTATCAAGGGTTGTTGTGAGTAGTCGCCATAGTATTTGATGTTCTTGAGGATAATAAAATATTCACGGAATTGCAATACGTTGGCAAATATCAAGGTGATAGCATAGAGCGATGACATTACAACCAAAGCATTGTGCTGATGCACTTTTGATTCTCCATAAACAAATGCCGTATAGCCAAATATTCCTAACGAAATCAGATAGATAGACGGAATGATTGACCATTCCCATTTCTTTATTTTTCCACGGCGTTCCAGATAGAGCAACGACATGTTGAAGCAAAAACTAATCGGAGTTCCGAACAGCAGATTGATGAGAGTTCTTGTCTCTTCTGAAATCAGCATCGGAGTGTGTAGTATATTTGAATAGTGAAATGGGCCGCCACTAAAATGGATCCACAAATCAGAAGTTTGCGCGCATAATTGTACACCTTATCCATTATGATATATCGGGGTAAGGTGAACATTAGTATAAATGACATCAAAGTCATTAATACAGTACATGAGATTTGTACTTAGGTAAGCATAATTTTTATTCCCATACAAAGTTATAAAAATAGTGAAAATATTGCAACACTTTGATTGTTTTATTGTCCCAATGGGTGAAAAACGTTAAAAAGAATTGTGCTTTTTTCGGCGGAACAAACCCTACGTCCTGATACAGGATATGTCTATGGGGGGAATTTGATGTTTTTTACAAAAAATAAGAATTCCGAAAAATAGTAGTGCTTTTTTGGTGAAAATATTGCAAAAAAATCCCATGCAACCCCAATTAATAGTGGAGTCATACGAAATGTTAAAACAATTAACAAACGGCAAAAATAGTAGTGAAAACGGATTTTGGTAAAATGTCAAAAAATTTTTTTGTCAATTTTTTGACACCTAAAATTCAATTTTTTAACACCAAAGTCAATTTTTTGACACCTTAATTGAAAAACTATTATTAACTTCCCCGCATTAAAAAGTATCTCTCAACAACGGATAAGATTAAATTGTAAAAAAAATTACTAACCACAAATCTGACGATAGGGGTGTATCAATCGGAGTAATAAACATGGCATCGTCTCCTGTTCGGTTTTGGATTTTCAAATCCTGACGAATGGGGTAAGGGGTGCTTTTTCTCCATACAATTCTTTAGTGTAGAAGTGAGAAATAAAATTATTATAAATACTTAATTTTTAATTAACATGGTAAAACTAATTTTCAGGAAACTGTATTTGCTGTTATTCCTACTGGTTGTAGGTTCGGCAATACCCATTCGAGCGGATGTTGACAATCCGTGGAATTATGTTTACGCAAACAATTCACCGATGAATGCCAATCGCAACTATGTCGAGTTCGGCTATGCGGACTGGCAGAATAAAGGCAGGGAGGATGCGTTTAAGAATATTAAAATCTATCTTCGAACAAAATCTGGTTCTGAAATCCTATTGGGAGAAATGTACCGTTGTCATGACGAGATGACACTGTATAATACAGACTATGGTGTACTTCATGTTTGGGGCAACAATGTGAATGAAAACACGGACCAATATGGAAACTCTTGGGTGAGAACCGTCTATATGCGATACTATCCGGGAACGAAGGCTATCGGAAACCTTAGTCAGATCCGTATCAAAGGCCGATGGGATATTGATGATGACGGAGATAAGGGCGATGACCACTATGTTGATGAAAGCCGAGACATTTCAGCAGCCAACAGATTTGAAGAAAATATACCGTCACCGCGGATTAGCTTGACAAGAACGGGTGATAATCTTGTTTACTGTTCAGGATCAGTGTCAGGAGGTCTCAGCGGTTATTCCCTGAATGTAAATGTAGAAGATAGAGGTTACATTTTGGGGGAATACTCCGTCAGCGGAGGCTCTTTTTCCGGAACATTGGGAACAAACTTGCCGGCGCATGAACGACAATACTTTACCTACTATAGTTATTATACGCGTTCTGAACAGGTGAGAAACGGCAGTTACGGAAGTAAGGAAAATCATAGAACAACTGTATATCAACGATTCCAGGGCGGCATTAATTCATACACTTTAAGTCCATATCCTTATCCGCAGAATTTGCGGGTAAGCTTTAATACCGACAATTTCTCAGCCACCTTGTCATGGGAGCAAAATGTTCCGTCTTGTGAAAACCAACCGTTGAAAATATACCGACGCAAGAGTACCGAGTCAGAAAACCAGCGCGTTTATATGGGTACAGTCAATTCAACCGTTACCACTTTCACGGATACTAAAATTCCAGACCCTACAGTTGCATATATCTACGACGTGGTCCTTGCTCCGAGTCATTGGTCAGGACTGTCCCAAAAATATTATGCAACAGCGACTTTAAGCCCGACAAAGATTTGGAACGGAGATGGAACAGCGTCCAATCCTTACCAGATTGTGACATTTGAGGATCTCGAAAAGTTGAGCAAATGGATAACGGCCGGCTGCATTACAAGAGACAGATATTGGCAACAGAAAGCCAATATCGACCTTGGCGGCGAAACCCGTCCATGGACTCCGATGGGAAATTTCGAGGGCTCCTACGACGGTCAGAATTATGATATAACAGGACTTTACGTAAAGAACCCCGCCTTGGTCAGAGGCGGACTTTTCGGAAAAGTCACGGCACCATCCGGACAAACAACCACCTTGAAGAATATCTTCATCAAGGGCGGAACTGTCAGCGGAAAGGACTATCTTGGTCTTCTTGCAGGGGAAATCATCGGAACAGTTGACATCATCCACTGCTTCATGGAAGGAACCGTGAAAGGCAGCGGGAACTATATAGGCGGTTTGTTCGGATCCGGACAGGCCTCAGTGGAAAACAGTGGCTTTGTCGGGACAGTTGAAGGCGGTACTTACGTGGGAGGCCTTTCCGGCTCGCATGATTCGGGCACAGTGGACAAGAGCTATGTTTCAGCGACAGTATCAGGAACCGATATTGTCGGCAAGTTTGTCGGCAAGGGGGGACAGGCAGCAAACTATATCCAAAACTATTATAACAGTAAAACGGAAAATAGCCAGCTCAAAGGATTTGGAACCATAGGCGACGGCACTCAAAAGGTCGTTGACGTTGCCGGCGTTGTCGCAATGACCACCCGAAAATTTGAGTTGGGACAAGTGGCGTGGCTGTTGAACGGGAAGCAGTCAGAATCCCCAGTATGGTATCAGACCCTTGGCACAGACCCCTATCCTGTATTGGACAATACCCACAGGGTGGTCCTTATATGGAACGACAGCTATTGCAGCAATGACCCTATAATCTGGACAGAAGGCGACGGCACGAAGGAAAGACCTTATCTGATTTCCACCGAAGCACAATTGCGCTTATTGGCAGATTATACCAATGGAGAAGGTCTGACAGAAGGCAAATACTGGCAACAGACAGCCGATATTGACCTTGGTGGAAACGCCCGTCCATGTACTTCTATTGGAGGTTCTAATTATCCGTCATTCAAGGGTAACTATGACGGCCAATACCATACCATCAGCAATCTGTTTACGATGTCTGACACGGGGTATTGCGGATTCTTTGGAAGTGTGGGAGGTAATGCTCAGATAGAAAAAGTCCGATTGGTAGATGTTGATATTACCGGAAATTTCAGTGTAGGCGGCTTTATAGGGTGCATAAGAGATAAAGCCTCTGCACATTATTGTACTGTGACAGGAAAAGTTTCCGGGTCTGAGAGTGTCGGCGGATTAACAGGTCAAATGGTCGGACGAAGAGTTGATTACTGTAGTTTCGAAGGTACAGTTTCCGGAGATCTTTCTGTCGGAGGATTGGCCGGTTATTCGAATCCAGTAATTTACCATAGTTATGCTGTGGCAACGGTTACTGGTACAGCAGGTTCTAAACCTGAAAAAATAGGGGCATTTATTGGTGAACTTACATATTGTCCTAAAAATAACAATACGTTTTATAACTGTTACGACAAGACCTTGGCGGGCAGTTTGACCGCTGTCGGTTTTATTAACGAAAGTCAAGAAACTAATGTTGAAATTTTGGCAACCGGCAAGACTACCGAAGAGTTCAAGAGCGGAGCAGCCACATGGCTGTTGAACGGGAAGCAGTCAGAATCCCCAGTATGGTATCAGACCTTTGGCACAGACCCCTGTCCTGTATTGGACAATACCCACAAGGCGGTTTATTATTGGGGCTACTGCGTAAGCGTCTCCGCGATTCCATATTGTAGCTTATAAATCCTCGATTTACCTTTGTTCCTAAAATTTTAGATAAATAATATGGAACAATCAGCATCGAATCGTTACGAATTAACCTGGAACAGGTTTGTAAAAGAACTTGAAACCAACCCCAAAACCACTTTGCGTGCAGTATGTAAATTACAGCATACAGATCCTGATCTAATGAGAAGATGGGCATCCCGACATGGCTGTTCTGTTTTTAAGGCTAAGGCGAAACGCAGTGTGAAGGAACTTGAAAATACATCTTCGTCAAATTTCGCTATTCTAGTTCCAAAAGATACGCCATCCGTCCATCA
>JAHHQT010000034.1 GCA_020026215.1 Muribaculaceae bacterium | reverse complement strand
TACTGAAACCGTGAAGTCGAGGTGCAAGAATTCATAGACGGCAATACCTACAGAAAGGCACAATGCCACCAATAGAATTTTGATTAGGGGGTCTTTAAAATTTTCTAAAAATTGAGATAATACAGACTGCTTTTCAGGGGGAGTAAGGATATTTTCGCCATGAAGTTTTCTACTTTCTATGACTTGAATATCGTTTAATCCCTCTAACGTTTTTTTATCAATCATAATCTAAAGTTAGTTATTGTAAACCAGTCGTTTTCCGAATGAATTACGTAATATTTCGCCTTGGTTATATACAAGATTTCCATTTACAAATGTTTGACGCACTGAATTATGGAACATATAGCCCTCAAATGGCGACCATCCACATTTGGTAAGGATATTTTCTGCACGCACAGTAAATGGCACGGTTTGATCCACTACCACGATGTCGGCATAATAACCTTCGCGCAAATCTCCACGGTCTTTAACTTTATACAATTCAGCAGGGGCATGACACATTTTGTCCACTACCAATTCAAGAGTGAATTCATTTTGCTTGACCAATTCAAGCATTACCAATAAAGAGTGTTGTATCAGCGGTCCGCCAGATGCTGCTTTCAAGCAACTGCCCTGTTTTTCAGAAAGCAAGTGTGGCGCATGGTCAGTGGCTACAATATCAATGTAATTTTGATTCAAAGCCATTCTTAAAGCGGCTCGGTCATCCCAAGTTTTAATGGCTGGATTCCATTTTATCAAGTTACCGTATTTTGCATAGTCATCATCAGTAAACCATAGATGATGTACGCAAACTTCGGCAGTGATTTTCTTTTCGCACAACGGTTTGTTGCTGAAGAATTCCAATTCACGTTCAGTGGACAAGTGCAACACGTGTAAACGTGTATTGCATTTGGTTGCCAATTCCACAGCTCTGGCTGTACATTTATAGCAAGCCTCGTTGCTGCGAATCAAAGGGTGAAATTTGATTGGCAAGTCTTCTCCATATTTCTTCACATAAAATTCACGGTTACGGCGGATAGTGGCTTCGTCTTCAGAATGGATAGCAATCAAGGCTGGAACTTCAGAAAAGATATTCTTCAAAGTTTCGCGATTGTCCACCAACATATTTCCTGTTGATGCACCCAAAAACAATTTCACACCCGGAGTATATTTATAGTCAGTAGCTAAGAGAGTAGCAAGGTTATCGTTAGTACCACCAATGAAGAATCCATAGTTTGCCAATGAAACTTCCGAAGCATGTTTGTTCTTTTGTTCCAAAGCCTCTAAAGTAACTGTCGGCGGTTTGGTGTTTGGCATATCCATAAATGAAGTGACACCACCTGCAACAGCTGCAGCAGATTCAGTGTAGATATCAGCCTTGTGAGTCAAGCCCGGATCGCGGAAATGCACTTGGTCATCAATTACACCCGGAAGAATCAATGCACCGTCCACATCATACTGTGTTGAACATTGTGCCTTGATTTCAGCATCAGGTTCACCTTCTCCAACTTTTTCAATATATTCGTTATCTATAACGATATATCCTTTCCATCTACGACCTTCATTGACGAGTTCTCCATTGAATATTAACGTCTTACCCATAACTATTCCGTAATTTTAGGATATTTCTTAAACCAGCTTCCAATTTTCAATTTAATAACTCCGAAAACTGCCTCTCCAAAGATGCTTGAATTCATCTTGCTTGAACCCAACACACGGTTAACAAACACGATAGGCACTTCCACAATCTTGAAACCGCATTTATAGGCGGTAAATTTCATTTCAATCTGGAAAGCATAGCCCTTAAACTGGATTTTATCCAAATCCATAGTCTTCAACACACGGCTGCGATAGCAAACAAATCCTGCTGTAGTGTCCTTGATTTTCAAACCTGTAATGATTCTTACATAAGCTGAAGCATAATAAGACATCAAGACACGACCCATCGGCCAGTTCACCACATTGACACCTGTAATATAACGTGAACCGATGGCTACATCCGCTCCATTCATACAAGCCTCACGCAATTCCAACAATTTCTTTGGCGGGTGAGAAAAATCGGCATCCATTTCAATAATGAAATCATAACCTTTCTCCAAGCTCCATTTGAAACCGGCAATATAAGCTGTTCCCAAACCCAATTTACCTTTGCGTTGCAACATGTGCAAACGGTCAGGGTATTGAGCCTGCATAGATTTTACGATATCTGCTGTGCCGTCGGGAGAATTGTCATCAATAATCAATACATCATATTGCACAGGCAGTGCAAAAACCGCCAAAATAATGTTTTGAATATTTTCCTTTTCATTGTAAGTGGGTATGATAACCACACTATCCGATTTTTTCTGTTCTGACATTGTGATAGTATATTTCACCGAAGTTATTATGTTTACAAAAATAACTCATTTTTTTCAATTGGTTAAATAGAATTCAATAATTAATGTCAAATAGGATTAAAGAATAATGCTTTTTGACAGCTCTGATTGTACGTAATTATTTTATCCAAAGGATTTTACAGACACCCAATAATGGAAACACAACATTTTCTCAATGTTTCTGGAAAACGAATTGACAAAAGCCAAACTGGTTTTAATGTTTTGGCGATATGTAACCGTTCATGATAGCAAAGACTGACAATGCCGACACACTCTTGATGCCTAATTTTGAGGTAATATTTTTACGGTGAGTAAGAACGGTATTGATACTGATATTCAATCGCTCAGCAATCTCTTTGTTAGTCAAACCCGATGCCACTTTGCACAGCACTTCAATCTCACGTTGCGACAACTCATTGGCAGTTTGTATGCGTTGAGTGGAATGAGTGACAAAGTTGGAAAGTTCACTGACAATTTCTTTTTCAGAAGCGTGACGTTTAATCAGAAACAACGAGCCATCCTTCGAATTACCAAAATCAGAAACAATGGCAAGACGGTTCTTGCGTGTCATGAAAAAATCGGGGAATGCCGAGAACACCTTGTCATCCGTGATAAACAGGTCGGTGGTATCCGAGAAATTCATCGCTGAAATATGCTTAATATCTAAAATTTGGGCATCAATATTGAATAAGTTCAAAAGCAGATGCTTCAAACTTATAGCGCAAAGGTTGTCCTTCATCAATATATTCAAGCTGATTTTAGACATAATGGAATTTGCTTATTTTTGATATTGTTTTTTCAAGGCAACAGCCAACGGATAAAGCACGTTGTTACGGATGCGGTCGTTTTGTTTCAAGTCCTTTTCCAAACTGATAATGGCAAATAAGACAGCGTGGCACAGATTCCTGTCATAATCCCCTTTCAAGTGGATGACAAACATATTTTTTAGGTCACAAATCTTATCCTCTATAGTGGTATCGAACTCTATATTTTCATTGACATCTATATCCAACTGTCCTACAGGAGCACAATTCTCGTGTTCCAAGATTTCCTTAAACCAAACTTGCTCGTCATTCTCAATGCGTGAAGTGATTTCCTGCTTCACTTCCTGAAACAAGGAGAACAGCAATTCAAGATTGTTGTTACCTGTACTATGACTGATCAATGCACTGAAGTGACGTTCAATGTTCGGTATCTGGAAACGCATATATGCGTTGTTCGTCATGCGCAGATAGGATATAATATCCTGTGCACCAAAAGATTCAAAACTTTTCTCAAACGAGAAAGACTCGTTGATGTAAGCATTGACAATGGTGACAAACAAATCAATATTTATTCCCTTGTTAGCACAAATTTCGGCGATGGTTCTATCCCCCACACCAAGCGAAATATCGAATCTGTTGACCAATGGAATAATAGCAGGTTCTGCTATTATTATCTCATAAAGTTTGTCTTCAGGTGTTACCAATGCCATAGCTTATAATGAAATTATTCTTTTGTCTGTTACAATAAAATTCATGGGTATATCATGCTGCTCTGCGGGAATCTGTTCCAATAGTTGCAAGTCGTAGATATAGCCCAATTTCGGGCAAGTGGCTTTGCAAAGCAATTTGTCATAATAGCCCTTGCCTCGTCCCAAGCGATTCCCTTTCAAGTCAAATGCCACTCCGGGAACTATAATCAAGTCCATTTCCGCAATATCGTGCAAATCTTCGCCGACCGGCTCGTAAATATCGAATGCTCCCTTTTGCACAAAATCTTTGGAATACGCCAAGATATCCAAATCATCGCCATTCACACGCGGAAGAAACAGATTCTTGCTTTTTCCCCATGTTTCAAGCAATCGTTGAGTACGGATTTCATCAGGCAATGCATTATAGACCAATACGCTTTTTGCCTGCTGGAAAACAGCGCATTTGCTTAGAAGATTCAAGGCATTAATTTCGGCATCAAGTTTTTCTTGCTCACTCAACTCCGATTTCAGCTTTTTCATCTGCTTGCGCAAAGCAACCTTATCCATATCTTTCTATTTATGTTGTTTGTTTCCTTGTATTTCAATCTTTACAGGGAATTCAGCATCACCGTTTTTCAACGCTTTCAATGCAGCGGCAACGGTCTTGTCATCCTTGTTGAATACCATATATTGAGCCTCGATACCCAACAAGTCACGGACAATCATCGCTTTCAACTGACGGGCAAGCAAGTCACGTGACTGACTGATGTAGTACCATCTTACAGGCACGCCGTTTTCTTTCGCATACATCACGAAATTGAATGTCAAGGCATCATCAGACGGCAAAGCTCTCATCAAGGCCTTTACGTCCTTGATTTTGCTCAAGCGTTCACGATTCTTGTCAATATATTCAAATGAATACTTGTTCAACAAACCTTTGTTTACAACTGCAATATAGTAGCTGGTAATGCCCGATGTATCGTTCGGCACGAAAATATCAGGAACAATACCGCCATTGCCATAAACTGTACGACCATTGGCAGTTTTGAAGATATGCGACTTGTCCACTTTGATACTGTCCACATTATAGACTTCACCATTTGAATATCTGTCGTACAATTCTGTGCTATAAGACATATCGTCACCCGATTTATAACCTTTCTGAACGCAACGTCCAGAAGGAGTATAGTAGCGGGCAATGGTCAAACGCAAGGCACTACTGTCGGGCAAATAAGTTTGTTTTTGCACCAAGCCCTTACCGAATGAACGACGACCAACAACGATACCACGGTCATTGTCTTGCAATGCTCCTGCCAAAATTTCACTCGCACTGGCTGAATATTCATCAATAAGGACAGCCACTTGTGCATCATGGAACGAGCCGTTATTGTCACTCCATACTTGGATATTTTCACGTGGGTCACGGCCTTTTGTAAAGACAATCATTTCGCCTTTTGATAAGAATTCGTTAGCCATCAATGTTGCCATTTCCATATATCCTCCGGCATTGCCACGCAAGTCAATGATAAATTTCGTACAACCTTTGCTTTCCAAAATCACAAGTGAAGTAAGGAATTCATTATAAGTGTTACGACCGAATTTGCTGACCTTGACATAACCAGTATTCTTGTCGATGACGTATGCCGCATCAACAGTATTGATAGGGATATCACCGCGTACAATATCCAAATTCAAGATAGTTTTTGAATTGTTGCGTTTGATACCTATTTTCACAGTTGAGCCTTTTTCACCCTTAATCAAACGCTGTACCTTTTCACTCGAAATCAAGTTGCCTGTGATAATGGAATCGTTGACAGTCACAATTCTGTCACCAGCCATCATACCAGCCTTTTCAGCAGGACCACCCGAAATCACTTCAATCACATGAGCGGTGTCGTTCATCATTGAGAAAGTAACACCAATACCGCTGATTGAGCCATCCAACTCATCGTTGACCGATGTTACATCCTTTGCAGGAATATAGTAAGAGTGAGGGTCGAGATTAGCAATTACCTTTGGAATAGTCTGTTCCACCAAATCATGAATATTTACGGAATCCACATATTCGCCTTCAATAAAATTCAAGACAGTGTTAATCTTTCTATCCTTGTCCAAAACGAATTTTTTGGTAGAAATATGGTTTCCGATAAAAATACCCAGTACAATAGAAATTGCAATGGCGAGAGGGAACCAAATTATTGGATTATTTTTTATTCTCATTTTCGTCTATAACTTATTTCAATCCGATATTATTTATTTTGCTTCATTAGAATCATCCAAAAACACACATTCTACGCCAGCATTTTTCAACAGTTCCAAACCATCGGCAATGCGGTAATATTCAGAAAATACGACACGATTGATACCGGCTTGAATAATCAGTTTTGCACACTCGATGCAAGGAGCGGCGGTGACATAAAGAGTAGCCCCTTCACTACTATTGTTGCTGCGTGCCACTTTAGTTATAGCATTCGCTTCGGCATGGAGAACATAAGGGAAAGTATGTCCGCTCTCATCTTCGCAGATGTTGTTAAATCCAGAAGGTGTCCCGTTGTATCCGTCGGAAATAATCATCTTGTCCTTTACAATCAATGCACCGACTTGACGACGCTTGCAATATGAATTCTCTGCCCAGATACGAGCCATTTTCAAATATCGCAAATCCAACGTGGTTTGTTTCAATGTATTATCCATATACGAAAAGTAAATTTCATCTGGCAAAGTGCTATTTGCCAAATAAGTATTTGGAAACAAAGTTAAGTATTTTGAATTATAAAATGAAATCATTAACTAAAAATTTCAACCGATTGAAAAAGAGAGCCCTATTCCCGATTGAATGGGACACTCCGCAAAGATAAAAACGGCGGTTTATTCTTGCTTTAAAAGAGAATTAGCCCTACCTTTATCTTTCCTAAATTCAAGGTGCGATGAATGTAAAAATCGAAGAAAGTTGGAGAGAAAAGCTACAGGAAGAATTTGACAAACCTTATTTTGAAAAATTGGTGACATTCGTGAAAAACGAATACCGTACCACCCAAGTACTTCCTCCGGGTAACCGCATATTTTATCTGTTCAATGTTTGTCCGTTTAACAAGGTAAAAGTGGTAATTCTCGGTCAAGACCCCTATCCTCAACCGGGATTGTATTACGGGGTATGTTTTTCTGTGCCTGAAGGAGTTACCATTCCTGGTTCATTGGCAAATATGTTTCAGGAAATACATACCGACTTGGGAAAACCGATACCAACTTCGGGAAATCTTGACCGATGGGTAAAACAAGGTGTTTTCTCCATGAACTCGGTTCTGACCGTACGAGCCTACCACACAGGTTCTCACCAGAATCAAGGATGGGAAACTTTCACCGATGCAGTTATCAAGAAATTGAGTGACGAACGCGAACATCTCGTTTTCATGCTTTGGGGACGATATGCAAAAGAAAAGATTTCACTCATCGACACCAGCAAGCACTTGGTTCTTACCGCCTCACATCCCTCACCCCGTTCTGCCGACCACGGCTTTTTCGGCTGTCATCATTTCAGCAAAGCAAATGCCTATCTCCGACAAAACGGCTTGACAGAAATAGATTGGTAACTCATAAATAAAAAAGAGCGACTTCAAAGGTTTGATCCTTCAAAGTTGCTCTTTATTTTTTATCTGATATAATAAATTATCTTGGCAATACCTCTACGCCTAATTTGTCATAAGCGCGGTCTGCTTTCTTGATAGCTTCTTCCACACTGTCAGCAGTGGCAAGAATAACAGCCATACGGCGATGTCCTACAACTTCAGGTTTACCAAAGATTCGAATTTGGACACCAGGTTCTTCCAACACCTTTTCAAGATTTGAGAATACTACTTTGTCAGAATCGCCTTCAACCACAACGGCGCGTGATGCTGACGGAGCATAGAATTTGATTTCAGGAACAGGCAATCCCAGCAAAGCACGTGCGTGCAATGAGAATTCACTCAATTCTTGTGAAATCATAGTCACCATACCTGTATCGTGAGGACGAGGAGATACTTCACTGAAAATTACTTCATCGCCCTTGATGAACATTTCAACACCAAAGATTCCATAACCACCCAAAGCATCTGTTACTTTCTTGGCAATTTCACGTGCTGAGTCAAGAGCTATAGCCGACATTTGTTGCGGTTGCCATGAATAGCGATAGTCTCCGTCTTCTTGGATATGTCCGATAGGTTGGCAGAAAGTAGTACCTGAGCAACTGCGAACTGTCAAAAGAGTGATTTCGTAATCAAAGTTCACGAAGCCTTCGACGATTACACGACCGGCACCGGCACGGCCTCCTTCTTGTGCAATATGCCAAGCCTTAGAAATATCTTCTTGTTTCTTAATAACACTTTGTCCATGACCGGAAGAGCTCATAATCGGTTTAACCACACATGGGATACCGATTGTTTCTACAGCTTTCACGAACTCATCTTCTGTGGAAGCGAAACGATAAGGGGAAGTTTTGACACCCAATTTTTCAGCCGCCAAAGTTCTGATACCCTCACGGTTCATGGTCAACCATGCAGCATTGGCAGTAGGTGTTACATGAAAACCTTCTTTTTCCAACTTCAAAAGTGTTGGAGTTGCAATCGCTTCGATTTCAGGGATGATATGATCCGGACGAACCTCTTTAACTACCTCTTCCAATTTTTCAGCGTCAAGCATACTGAAAACTCGTCTATCATGAGCCACTTGCATAGCCGGGGCATTGTCGTATTTATCACAAGCCACTACCTCAACGCCATACCTTTGAAGCTCCAAGGCAACTTCTTTTCCTAATTCGCCACTGCCCAATAGCAAGGCTTTTTTACCTACAGAAGTCTGTACTGAACCAATTTTTGTCATAGAATTATAGTATTAGTATTTATCCGCAAAGATAATATTTTTTTGTACAACGAAAAAGGGCAAGCATCAAAGTGCTTGCCCTTTATTCTTTTATTGTCTAAGTTTACAACAACATTATAAGCTTATTATTTTACCAAAGAAAGAACTAAATCTTTTTCTTCTTCGATAATGTTCAATTTACCTTCACGGCCTAGCCATCCCATGGCTGCATACAACTCCTTTTCTTTAAGCTTTGTAGCTTTCTTTACTTGCTTCAAATTCAAAGACTCAACGCCATCAAGTGCATTCCACACAAGACCAGCCCAAGAGCCGATTAATTCTACGTTCATAATTTAAATTTTAATAAATAAGTGTTTAATTCGACGGCAAAGATACTAAATAAATTTAAAATTCAGCATATACTTGTTTAACAAGTATGTTATATAACACATTATATAACAATTATTTAGATTTAACTAACTGATATTCAATAAAATAATATAAGATGTAATTTTCTGTAAAATTTTGATTTTTTACTTATTATAACGCTATTTTATTTATATTCAGCCGTTTTTTGGACTATTAGCCATAGGAAAACAAATTGAATTGGAACATCTTCCTCTGCAAAAAAGTCCATTGTTTTGGTTATGCGTGTGTAAAGTATTATTTTTGCATCCAATAACAATATTTGATGGACGGATTAGTAATAAAAAATACAGGAAGTTGGTATTCGGTAAAACTTGCCGATGGAAAAATTGTGAATTGTAAAATCAAGGGAAATTTCCGCTTGAAAGGTATCCGCACCACCAATCCTGTTTCAGTGGGTGACAAAGTAACAATCTTGGAAAACCAAGACGGGACAGCATTTATCACCTCCATCTTTCCTCGTACCAACTATATTATCCGCCGTGCTTCCAATCTTTCAAAGGAATCACACATCATTGCTTCCAATCTTGACCAGGCATTTTTAGTGGTTTCATTGATTAATCCAGTTACCTCAACCATCTTCATTGACCGTTTTTTGGCAACAGCCGAGGCCTACCGCGTGCCTGTCATCCTCGTCATCAACAAAATCGACCTTCTCGATGAAGAAGGATTGGAATATTCAGCCGCACTAAAATACCTATATACCTCTATCGGCTATAAGGTCATGGAAGTTTCTGCCGAAAAAGGTATCGGCATCGAAGAACTAAAAGCGGAATTGGACGGAAAAACGACTTTGTTCTCGGGCAACTCGGGTGTGGGAAAATCCACACTAATCAATCTTTTAATTCCGGGCATCGAGGCAAAGACTGCAAGCGTCTCCAATGTTCACCATACAGGTATGCACACCACTACTTTCTCTGAAATGTACTCCCTTCCCGAGGGCAACGGCTATATCATCGACACTCCAGGCGTGAAAGGATTTGGTACAATTGATTTCAATGTAGAGGAAGTGGCTCACTACTTCCCTGAAATCTTCAAAATTTCCGAGAACTGCAAATACAACAACTGCACTCACATCCACGAACCGGGTTGTGCCGTGAAAGAGGCTTTGGAAAACCACCTTATCAGCGAATCTCGCTATACCAGCTATTTGAGCATCCTTGAAGACAGCACAAATGGCAAATACAGGAAACCATTTTAGTAAACAATAATTAAAATCGTCTAAATTCTATCAATTCGTTACAAATTTTAATAAATTGGCAAATACATTTTATTACTTTTGTAAAATATTTGCGATTGCCATAATACTTGGCACTTGTTTTTATGGATTAAAAGAATGTAGATGAGTTCAAAAACTAAGTTTACCTCAAAACTAGGGGTCATTGCAGCAACAGTAGGGTCAGCCGTAGGCTTGGGTACAGTTTGGAGATTCCCGAATGAAGTACAGAGTAACGGCGGTTCAGCTTTTCTTATCACCTATGTTATTTGTGTTCTGCTAATGGGTATTCCCGTCATGCTCGCCGAATTTTCCTTGGGAAGAGGTAGTAGAGCAGACTCCGTCAACGCTTTCCGCAAACTGACACCCAACACCAAATGGTGGTTTGTAGGCGCTTTGGCGGTGTTGGTTTCCTATTTGATTTTAGGATTCTATATTGTCGTTTCGGGATGGACATTGGAATATCTATGGCTTTCCCTTTCGGGCGACCTTTTTGCAGGAATCAACGGAGACACCAATTCAGTAGAAAATTTCACCGCAGTCATGAAAGATGCCATGCTCAGCGGATGGAAACCCATCTTCTGGACAGCTCTGATGTTATTGCTCAACTTATGGATATTAATCCGCGGAGTAGAAAAAGGCATTGAGAAAATGGCAAATACATTGATGCCGATATTGTTTCTGATATTGGTGATTTTCTGCGCCTTCTCCCTGTCATTGCCCAATTCTATGGAAGGAGTGGAATATTTTCTAAAACCTGATTTCTCAAAAATAGATATTAATGTCATCGTAAGTGCCGTAGGTCAGGCGTTTTTCTCATTAAGTTTGGGTATGGGTATATTAATCACTTACTCAGCCTATTATCCCAAATCAACGAAACTCACCCGCACCTCATTTACCGTTTCTGGACTGGTACTGATGATTGCCCTTTTGGTTGGACTTATCATTTTCCCTGCCATAAAATCATTGGGAATTAACGGACAAACACAAGGAGTTGCATTAATTTTCGTAACTTTACCAGAGATGTTCATGCAGATGCCTGCACCGACACTTTGGGCGGTTTTGTTCTTCTTCCTGTTGGTAGTGGCTGCTTTGACTTCCACAGTTTCCTTAGGAGAAGTAAACATTGCTTTCATTTCGGAATGGTTGAAATGCAGTCGCAAGAAAGCCGCATTGATTGTCATATTGCCTTTGTTTGTTTTTAATGCAGTATGTTCACTGTCATTAGGTCCGTGGGAGCATATCCGAATTATCGGCATGACCATATTTGACGCATTGGACTACTTTACATCCAACATTATGCTACCTATTGTGGCGATATTTGTATGTATTTATGTAGGACATAAATTACCGAAATCATATCTATACAATGAAATGACAAACTATGGCAAAATGAAGTCTCTCCTGATGCCTGCCGTATTATTTGCTATCCGTTTCATTGCTCCTATATTGATTGCTACGGTATTGGTAAGTAAAATTATTGAAGTTTTGTAAAAGATGTCAAGATTAACAAAATCAGAAAGAAGAAATACATGGATGATCAGTGCCATTATTGTAGTGACAATGGCAACCATCATTATTGTAAGCTACGGTACAACCAGCAAAGTTTCACAAGAAGCTGTCGCAACATTAGAACAACAGGCTCAAGAAGCAGAAAAAGAAATATCTCAATTTTCAGATACAACTAATATAAAAAAGAAAGAAGCTAAAGTCGGTAAGGACATCAACCCCTTTGAAGACCAATTACAACAAAAAAAATGAAGAAACAAAGAGCATTATTTGCCACAAAAATAGGGGTAATCGCAGCCAGTGTAGGCTCCGCAATCGGATTGGGAAACATTTGGAGATTTCCATTTGAGGCAGGAATACATGGTGGAGGAGCGTTTCTCTTGGTATATATTATTGTCGTAGTTCTAATAGGCATTCCCTTAATCTGCTCAGAATTCGTCATTGGCAGAGCCTCACGAACCAACGTGTTGGGCGCATTCCGCAAATTACAGAAGAATGGCCAACGCTGGCACTGGATTTCATTCGTAGGCATCCTGTCTTCATTGATGATTTTAAGTTTCTACTCCGTTGTAGCAGGCTGGACACTTGAATACACCTTTGCATCACTTTTAGGTAATTTGCAAGGCGGTACAGTTGAAGACTATCAGGAATATTTTACCACTTTCACCACAGGCAACTTACGCCCGGTGATGTGGACCGTTATTTTCTTATTGATGAACTATTTGATTCTCCGCAGAGGTTTGAAGGACGGTATCGAAAAACTATCGAACATCATGACACCGATGCTATTTGTCATTCTTATCGTGTTTGCCGTCAGTTCATTGATGATGCCGGGAGCAAAAGCAGGTATTGAATTTTTGTTCAATCCTGATTTCTCCAAAATCACGCCGTCCGTATTCTTGGGAGCTATGGGACAAGCATTCTTTTCTTTGAGTTTGGGAGTCAGCACATTGATTACTTACGCTTCCTATTTCCAAAAGGATGTACCTTTGGTCAGAACAGCTTCTATCATTGCAGGCTTGGATACCATTTTTGCCGTCATCGCAGGCTTGATTATCTTCCCCGCCCTGTTCTCCTTCAATATGGAACCTACAGCTGGACCTAAATTGGTATTTGAAGTATTACCCTACATTTTCTCGCAAACTTCGGGTGGACAATTCTGGGCAACGGCATTTTTCTTCCTATTGTTCTTGGTATCCATCACCTCAACTATTTCCATGAGTGAGATTTCCATTGCTTTCTTTACTGAAGAATGGAAAATGTCGCGCGAAAAAGCATCCTTGTTAAATACAGGCATTGCTATGGTATTTGGTGTATTGTGCGCCTTGTCTTTCGGACTCATCAGCGACTTCAAGATTTTGGGGCAAACCATCTTCGATTTCTTCAACAATACGACCGCCAACTACATGATGCCGTTTTGCGGTATCTTCTTCTCCATTTTTGCAGGCTGGCTGATGGACAAGAAACTATTGCGCGACCAATTAACCAACGAAGGCTCTTTGAAAATCTACACCTACCGTGCCATTGTGTTCTGTATGCGCTATGTAGCCCCCATCGGCATCCTCGGTGTGTTTTTCTATCAGTTGGCATAAATAAACTTACATTCGTTTTGTTTTAGCAAATTAAAGAATTAAATTCGCATAAGTAAGACAAATCTATTTCAAACGATGAAATGTTTCAAACCTTATACATTAAACATTGACGACGAATTACTTGAGGTAAAAAGCCCGATAGTCATGGGGATATTGAATGCTACCCCAGATTCATTCTATTCCGGCAGCAGATACCAAACTGAAGTGGATATTCGTAATCGAGTTCAACAAGTCATCTCTGAAGGAGCAAAAATCATTGACGTAGGCGGTTATTCATCCCGACCTATGGCAGAAGATATTACTCCCGAAGAAGAGTATGCACGATTGAGCAATGCCTTGAAACTCTTGCGTGAGGAAGCCCCGAATGCCATTGTATCGGTAGATACGTTTCGCGCCGACGTTGCGGAAAAATGTTGCAAGGAATATGGTGTACAAATCATCAACGACATTTCCGCAGGACAATTGGATGAAAAGATGTTTGAGACAGTGGCACAACTGAAAGTTCCCTACATCATGATGCACATGCGTGGCAATCCGCACACCATGACCCAGTTGACAGATTACAACGACTTGACTGCCGACATACTTTTGTATTTCAGTGAATTGGTAGCCAAAGCGGCATCAATGGACATCAACGACATCATTCTTGACCCCGGATTCGGTTTCAGCAAGACATTGGACCAAAACTACGAGTTGCTCGCCCATTTGAAGGCTTTTAAGGTATTTGAATTACCGCTATTGGTGGGTGTCTCTCGCAAATCAATGATATACAAACTGTTCAACACAACTCCTCAAGAGTCGTTGAATGGAACAACCATTATAAATACCATGGCGTTACTCAACGGAGCAAGCATTCTGCGTGTTCACGATGTCCGCCAAGCTATGGAGGCTGTAACCATTGTTGAAAAGACAATGAATTTTATAGATTAAAACACATCACCTGATATGGCAGTAATTGGAATAAAGGATATTATCGATATACTTATCGTAGCCACCATTCTATTCTACATCTATAAGATAATGAAAGAATCGGGCACACTGAGCATTTTCCTCGGTGTGTTGGCATTCATCATTGTTTGGGCAATCGCATCTGTTTTTCTACAAATGGAATTGACAGGCCGTATTCTCGACAAGTTCATGAACATCGGTTTATTGATTTTAGTGATTATCTTCCAAGATCAAATCAAGCGGTTCTTGATTGAAATCGGTTCACATAAACGCTGGAGATTTATTCACAACATCTTTCGAAGGAAAAAGACAGGCGACCAACAAGCCCAATTGGAATGGGTACAACCGATTGTCTATTCCTGTATTAGTATGTCGAAGACCAAGACAGGAGCACTGATTATCCTAAAGCACAACATCCCATTGGATACTTACGAGAAATCAGGCGACATTATTGATGCTAACATCAACAGCCGTTTGATTGAAAATATATTCTTCAAGAACAGTCCATTGCACGACGGTGCGATGATTATTGACGGCGGACGCATCAAGTCGGCTGGATGTATCCTTCCGGTATCACACGATGAAAATGTACCTCGCCAATTAGGACTTCGCCACCGTGCAGCATTAGGAATGTCTCAAGCCACTGATGCTTTGGCCATCATAGTTTCAGAAGAAACAGGAAACATTTCCATCGCCTACAAAGGCAAACTTTCCTTACGATTAAGTCCAACCAATCTGGAAGCAAGACTTACCAAGTTTGGTGAAGATATTGAATAAAAAAACGAAGCGGCAGGTTGTTCAACAATTTGCCGCTTCTATTTTATCTCTTTCTTATTTATTCTTCGGATTTATCCTCTTTTTGGGGAACCACTTTTGCCTTGCTCTTGTGGAACGGAATGGTATAAATCAATGATAAACTTGCATTGATAGGATTGTCACGTGTCCCGTAACCCGGAATGTACCAAGGTCGAGAATTTACATTGTCCTTCAAGTGGAACATAAAATGATAACGAATCGTCCACCCCATAGAGAAGTTCTTGAACAAGCCAACCTGAATACCGACTAATAACTCACCCCAAAAAGCAGATGACTTTTGATCAAGAATATCGAAATGCTGCTGGTCCCCCCAATAACCGTTGTTCACAGTAATATCCTTCACGTCATACTTAAATGAACTGAAGCCCAAACGAGCACCGCCATACAATTGATATTTCGGGTTTTTGGCATACATGAAATTGTAGTTCGCACCGATTTTTGCATAGAAAGCCGCATTGTTCTTATAAGTAAAGTTACCTTCATCGGGCGTACTATTAGCCATACCCATACCTAATTCCACTGTCGGGAAATAACGGTTGCGAAGGTTCAATGACCCCCAAACGTCAACGCCACCATGGTCTTGCCCGAAGGCTCTCATCAACGGGTCCCAAAGGTTGATACCGGTAGTTATCCCTACCAATAAAGGGTGGAGATTGCGTTTGGCAAGTTTGATGGAATCCACTTTCATAGAATCACGCGCTACAGAATCGGCATAGTGACGTTCTGCCTTTTCGCGTTTCTTGATTTCCTTCAATTCCTCTTTGGTCAAGACTTTCAACTCTTTGGTCGGTGTGACCGGAGTAACACGTCGTTGCGCCATTAGGGAACCGAATGAAAGGCACACAACAAGAACTAAAACAATATATTTCAATGTCTTATTCATTGTCAGCCTCCTTCGTACGGAAAAATATTTGAATATTTTCCTTGTTTGTGTTGTCAATTCTCGGAGCAAGGAACAATACAGAATCAATCAAAGCATGAGTTGTACTATAGTCCTTGATATCATAGACATACATCGCTCCGCATTCGTTGGAATGAAAGAACGGAACAGCCTCATAACTAACGGTCAAAGTGTCTTCAATACCGAAGTTTGAAAATGCCTTTTGTTCGTATCTCAACACAAATTGAGCTTGTGTAGCACCTGGATTGAAAGGCATGTACACTTGACACATCGAATTGGCATTGTTGACAATGGTGGTATCACCAATCATCCCCACACCAAAGACAGTCAATGAATCGATTGAAATTGCAGATTTTGTTTGTGAAGAATAAAATCCTGCCAATGGCAAACTGCTTTGGTTATCCGTACAGCCTGTATCGTTACATGCCGACACGAAGATAACACTCAATGTCACTGACAAAAACAAAATTTGTTTTAGTAACCGTTTCATCTGTAATTATTTGATTAGAATTCTTCTCTGATTTGATAGTTATTGCGCTCTCCTGCATTGCGTGCAATCAATTCACCGATAAATCCTGCAAGGAAGAATTGTGAACCCAAAAGCATCATAGTCAATGCAATATAAAAATACGGAGAATCTGTCACTAAACGATAAGGCATTCCACCATACATGGCAATTAACTTGTTTGCACCTACCACGATAGCAGCGATGAAACCCAAAAGGAATACGATAGTTCCCAAGAATCCGAAAATGTGCATTGGTTTGCCACCGAACTTAGAAATAAACCAAAGGCTCATCAAATCCAAGTAGCCGTTCACGAATCGGTTCAAGCCAAATTTAGTCTTACCATATTTACGAGCTTGGTGATGTACCACCTTTTCACCGATTTTTGCAAATCCTGCATTTTTAGCCAAATACGGGATATAACGGTGCATTTCGCCATAAACTTCGATGTTTTTCACCACTTCCTTGCGATAGGCTTTCAAACCACAGTTGAAG
>JAHHQT010000033.1 GCA_020026215.1 Muribaculaceae bacterium | reverse complement strand
ACGCTATTTTGCAACGAATTGAATTTTAAAATTTATGTCCGCTTAATAAGTTAAAAAACTCTTGACGATATTCTACATTGTCAAAAACCCCACAATATTCTATTGTAGAAGTTTCACTGTCCTCTTTTTGGACGCCACGCATACGCATACACATGTGATCGGCTTCACAGAATACAATTACACCTTCAGCAGAAAGAGTTTCAGATATAGCTTGGCAAACTTCTTTGGTCAGACGTTCCTGCACCTGCAAACGACGCGCAAACACTTCGACAACACGTGCTATTTTGCTCAACCCCAACATCCCCTTAGTTGGTATGTATCCGATAGAAATATGTCCGAAGAAAGGCAATATATGGTGTTCACATAAAGAATAGAATTCAATGTTCTTGACAACCACCATTTTTGAACCGGCAAAACTGAAAACAGCTGACTTCAGCACCGATTCCGGAGATTTAGAATAACCTGAAGTTAAATAAGCCAGAGCTTTGGCAGCTCGCATTGGGGTTTTGACCAATCCTTCGCGCTCTACATCTTCACCTATCAATTTCAAAATGGCTTTATAATGCTCCGCAATTTCCTCCACTGTAGAAACATCTAAACCATCTATCTTTTTTTCCTGCATGTTTATCTATAATTTATTCTGTCTCTAACCACAATCATATCCTTTGCAAATTCAGGAAAGACTGCTTTCAATTGCTCCATTACCACCAACGCATCTTCACGGGTAAGGAAATCCCCTACTCTCATGCGCCAATACGGAGCCTTGTAACTTACATAAGTCGAAGCTTCGGGCAATTCACTCTTTACTGTTGCTGCACGACTGTTGGCAATGGCTTTGCCACCCACCTTCGAGCCACCACTACTGTAAACCTGTATTCTGAAACCTGCGCGTTTGACCACGGAACCATCCCCGTCATCAATCACCACTCGATTTTCAAGTTCAGACAATGTCAATACTGTGTCGCATTTCATCAACTTGTCCATTTTTGCAGACTGGTTGATGACAATCTTGCCATTTGAATTCAACATGATGGTATCCTTCAAATTACGTTGCGCATTAACAACAAATCCTCCGAACAGAGAGGATGCCAACATTAAAGCCACGCAAGGAAGCAATGCTATGTAAATTGAGTTTTTCATAAAAATAAAAATAGACTACAAAAATAATGAATTAAATCCATTCTTGTAGCCTATTTTTAATAAATATATGTTTACACTAAATTAGAAAGCGTCAACAATACCCATGAATGATTCTGCGTCAAGAGCAGCGCCACCAATCAAACCACCATCAACGTTTTCTTTAGCGAAGATTTCTTTTGCGTTTGAAGGTTTGCAGCTACCACCGTAAAGGATTGAAGTGTTGTTTGCAACTTCTTCACCATATTTAGCAGCGATAGTTTTACGGATGAATGCGTGAATTTCTTCAGCTTGGTCAGCAGTAGCAGTTTTACCAGTACCGATAGCCCAAACTGGTTCGTAAGCCAAGATCAATTTACCAAAATCTTCAGCAGAAAGTTCGAACAATGCTTCTTCTACTTGTGCTTTAACAACGTCAAAGTAAGTACCGTTTTCTCTTTGTTCAAGAACTTCACCAATACAGAAGATAGGAGTCAAACCGTTAGCCAAAGCCAAGTTTACTTTTTCTTTCAAGATTTCAGAAGTTTCGTGGTAGTAAGCACGACGTTCTGAGTGGCCTAGGATAACATATTTAGCACCAGTTGAAGCTACCATTGCAGCAGATACTTCACCTGTGAAAGCACCTTTAACTTTGTCAGCGCAGTTTTCAGCACCAAGACCTAATTTGTTAGAATCGATAACAGCGTTTACTGAAGCCAAGTGTGTGAAAGGAACGCCAATCACAACGTCACAATTAGGAGTGCGACCTTTAAGAGCTTCGTTAACTTGTTTTGCCAATTCAACACCTTCAGCAAGTGTAGTGTTCATTTTCCAGTTTCCTGCAACAATGTTTTTTCTCATTTTACTATATTTTTAATATTTAAAATTGTGTATTCTTAATTTTGTGCAAATTTACGTTTTTTTTCTGGTTTAACATCAACGATTGACGTATTTTAATAAAAATCAAATGCTATTAAACATCAAATTTTCCGCCAAGCATCAAAGCATTAAGCCTCAGTCTTTTCGGAGTTCGCAGTATTGGTCTTTTTCTTTTTGTGCCAGGTGCGTCCCAACTTGATGAGTAATGGTGTTTTGTTGATTAAATACAAGAAGCCCAACAATAGCAAAGCCAGAAATGCCAAGAATACCAACACTTTTCCACCATTCTGCATAATCCAAATTTCCACAGAATAGGAAGAGTCTGTCAAATCCTCAACACCAACACAATCCACAGTCACCTTCCAGATAATTTTACCATTTGACAATCTTACCAACGCAGGATTACCACGAGCCATGGATTTCAACAAACTGTCATCCATTGTAAAGATAGGATAATCTGCCAACGACAATTCACGCCATTCACGAATTTCACTCTCTGAGCCACTCGTCAAACAAATGGTTTCAACCCCCAAACCTTTGGAAAGGTCATGCAAATCGTTAATATTAAAAGTGGATGCAACATTCACTTTGTCAATATCTGGGACAAGCAACAAAGCCACTGCTCCTTGCGACAACAAGTCATCTTCAACCACATCCCCATTCTCATCATAAAAAGAAATATGATTGACTACTTCAGCCGACGTTTCTTTCTTTATTTCCTTTCTATCCACAAATACCCACGCGGTATCTTCCGGCAATTCTTCGATGGTAAATTCTTTTTTCACACCGTCTTTCTCATAGATAAAAAGAAACTCTGTATCATCTGTAAGTGTAGTTGTATTGGACAATGAAGTTCCCAACTTATACGGACGGAAGTCCACCAACGGCTGAACAAAATACCCCAATGACATGACTATCAAAAGGAACACCACAGGGACAACGACTGAAAGCCATTGTATGACAGGATGGTACAAGCTCTTGACTTTACCATTTTCCAAGAACAAAAACACCAAACCTAAAGTGATGAATATATTTTTAACGAATGTGGCTGTGTTAGAAATGACCACCGCTTCACCAAAGCATCCACAATCTGCGACAGGATTAAAGATGGCGATGTATAGGGACAAAGGCAACATAAAGCCCATTAACGCAAGCAGCAAAATCACAGACCACTTGCGGAACGTGCCTATCATCAATAAAAATCCGAAAAGAAATTCGAAAAGAGGAATAATGGATGTAGCGACATTAGTATAAGGCAACAGATTTTTCCAGTCAAATGCCACAAGGTAGTCCTGTATTTTATAGAAGACACCCCAAACATCAATACCTTTTACTAATCCTGAAAATACGAATATTGCACCTATCAGAATTCTTAATGCAACAACTATGCGCTTAATCCAAACTTCGCTGATTGAATCCAAGAAATTAAGCTTCATATTTCAATTTAATCAAGCCAAACAATGAATAATTCACCATATCCATATAGTTGGCATCCACTCCTTCTGAAATAAGAGTTTCGCCATTATTTTCTTCGATTTCTTTAGTGCGATAAAGTTTCATCAAAATCAAGTCAGTGTAAGAGCTGACTCTCATCAACCTCCACGCTTCTCCGTAATCATGATTTTTGGCATACATCAAATTTTTGGTGTTGGTCATGAATTTATCGTAAAGTTCAATCGCTTTGGCAGGTTCTATGTCCACACCATCAGAAAATCCCAATTCCAATTGAATTTGACCGATGATACCATAGTTTACAATCGCAATGAATTCAGGGAAAATACCTTCATCCACCATTGCCAAGCCTGTAGTTTCGAGTGTACGAATTCGTTTAGCCTTGATAAGAATCTGATCAGTAATGGATTCAGGACGCATGATACGCCATGATGCACCGTAGTCTTGCAATTTTTTCACATATATGTCACGACAGATAGCAATTACTGCCTCAAATTGTTGTTTTGTATCTACTTTATTTTCCATTTTGATTCTGATTAAAAATTAGAGCAAATGCAACGAAATTCTTTGTTATTATTTCACTACCAAAGTGCTACTTATACCTTACAAAGGTAGTGAAAAACTATAATAATGTTCTACTTAATTGAAAAATATATTAGATATTTGCACTATAAACCAAATATAACAATAAAGGAAATGGCAAAATTAAAGATTGGCAATGAATGGTGGACCTCTCCTACCGAAAGTATGGAAGGCAAATTAATAATGGTGACAGGACGAAAAAACGTGGAATCACTAATTGAATCAGGCAAGTACAACGACCGTATCGAAATCAGCTGGAAATACGAACCCGAAGATTCAAAAGGAATGCCTGACTACAAGACTTCATCATTGATGGAAGAAGTAGGCGATGCCATTAACGAAAAATTAATGAAAGACTCCACCTCTGTCATGACAGGCATCTATACAGGCGACGGTGAACGCAACTGGATATTCTATACCTTAAATCCTAAAAAATTTCAATTTGAATTGAATGATGCGTTGAAAAACTTCGAGATTTTGCCAATTACGCTCTATGCAGAGAAGGATCCGGATTGGGCTGAATATAAGGAAATGAAAGAATTATCAGAGATTATTGATGAAGATTAGCATCTGATTGTTAACTTTCTACACAATTCGTAAATATTTTGCAACAAATTTAGCAACTAAATATGACTTTAGTTTAAAATTTCTTAAATCTAAAAATAATAGTTGCTTTGGTAAAAAAAAATGCACTATCTTAGTCGCATCAAAAGTTAAATTTAACAGAGTGAATTATTAAATAGTATCAATTTTAACATTTAAAGTTATGAAAAAAAGTACTAAAAAAATAATATTTGGCGTAGCTTCTGCGGCAATATTACTCTCAGCTGTTCCTGCAATTTATGCAGTGACAACAAACGAAAAAGAAGATAGTGACAACAATACGACAACTGTTCAAGTTGCCGGTGCACCTATAGATTTTACCCAAGCAGCAGAAAGTACTATTAATAGTGTAGTCAGCATCAAAAGTTTTGCGACTCCAAGACAACAAAGCTTTTCAGGATTCAGTGATCCTTTCTTTGATTTCTTCTTTGGTCCGGGCTCACGCAACGAACGTCGTGCCCCACAACAAGCAGAACCACAACAATTGGGTTTGGGCTCTGGTGTAATTATCAAATCAAACGGTTACATCGTCACTAACAACCACGTCATCAATGGTGCAGAAAAATTGGAAGTTACCATCAACGGTAACAAGGCATACAATGCCAAAGTCATCGGTTCTGACGAAAGCACAGACTTGGCTTTGCTTAAAATTGACGAAACGGGTCTTGATGCCATCAAATTCGGCGACTCTGATGATTTGAAAGTCGGCGAATGGGTATTGGCTGTCGGCAATCCATTTGGATTTACATCTACAGTAACTGCAGGTATCGTCAGCGCAAAGAGCCGTAGTATCGGTTCAGCCACTCATAGCCGTCAAATGGGCATCGATGCATTTATCCAAACTGATGCAGCTGTAAACCCAGGTAACAGTGGTGGTGCATTGGTAAACACAAAAGGTGAATTGGTAGGTATCAACACAGCCATCTATTCACAAACAGGTAACTACGCAGGATATTCATTCGCCATTCCTACTTCTATCGTGAAGAAAGTAATCGGTGACTTGATGAAATATGGTACCGTACAACGTGCCGTGCTTGGTATTCGTTTCGGTGAATTGACTCCGGAATTAATCAAAGAAAAGAATGTAAAAGGTGTGACTGAAGGTATCTATGTTGGTGAAGTCATCGACATGAGTGCAGCAAAAGAAGCTGGTATCAAAGAAGGCGACGTCATCACAGAAATCAATGGAAACAAAGTTCGTAACAGTGCTGATATGCAAGAATTGACCAACCAATTCTCACCGGGCGACAAAACTACCATCAAATTGTACCGTGACGGTAAGAAAGTTTCAGTCAGCGTAACATTCAAGAATGCACAAGGTAGTACAACCATCACCAAGAGCACTGACTTCACAGCACTTGGCTGCGCATTCCAAAAAGTTCCTGAAAGAGTAAAAACTCAATTAGGCATTAGTGGAGGTGTTCAAGTTGCAGGTTTGAAAGAAGGCCGTTTCAAAAACGCAGACGTGCCTGAAGGCTTCATCATTCTTTCTATCAACAATCAACCTGTAAATTCCCAAGATGATGTAGAAAACATCTACGATGAAATCATGAGAAGTTCTTCTCCTAACAAAGTAATGTTTATCACAGGTATCTATACAACCGGTAAACGCAACTATATGGCTGTGCCTTTGACTGACGAAGAATAATAAATCAGAACGATTCTTATAAGTAATAAATTTTAAAACCCCAATAGTTCAAAACTTTTGGGGTTTTATTTTTTTTAAGATTTTTATTCGGGAAAAGGCAGTACCTTTGCACAACTAATTTCGTACTTCCTTAAAATTTACAAGAATGGACAAACTAAAAGGCATTACCTATGCAATAACATCATCAGCCACATTCGGTTTAGCTCCGTTGTTCACCGTATTGCTGATTCAAGCCGACTATTCACCATTTGAAGTATTATCTTATCGTTGGGGAATAGCTTTCTTAATTATGCTCGCATTTGGCATCATCCGACATACCAACTTCAAGCTGTCGTTCCAAGATTTTAAAGTCGTATTTTTGCTAAGTCTATTCCGAGCAGCCACTGCTTTTTCATTGATTATTGCCTATGCAAACATTGCTACAGGAACAGCCTCCATCATACACTTTATGTATCCCCTTGCCGTGGCACTGACCATGATGATACTCTTCAAAGAGCCAAAATCATGGATTACCATAATATCAGTAGTCATTTCCATTGCAGGAGCAATTTTATTGTCCATTGACAATCTAAGTAGTCCGAACAATGGCAACGCAATATTGGGATTGGTTTGTGCCTGCATCTCAATTTTCTGCTATGGCGGCTATATTATAGGTGTACGCAAATCACGCGCAGTCAACATTCCATCACTGACCTTGACATGCTATATCATTGGTTTAAGTACCATATATTTCATTATCGGCGGCTTGTTTACAGGGGGGATCCGTATCGAAACGTCCCCTGAATTGTGGATGTACATCGTAGGTTTGGCAGTTTTTGCCACAGCAATTTCAGGCATTACCCTCATACAAAGCATCAAATTGGCAGGCCCTACACTAACCTCAATATTGGGAGCGTTCGAACCACTGACAGCCGTAGTAATTGGCATCATTGTCTTCAATGAAATCTTCACCTTGCAAACAGCCATCGGCATTGTCTTGATTACAGCATCCGTATTGATGGTTGTAACAAAAAAATAATAATTTCAACAACCAACATATCCAATATACCCTTATCTTTGTAAAGAGTCCTACCATAGGGATTCAATACCGCTTAATATTGTGAATTTAAACTTTAAATATATCTAAAAACTTAACTAACTATGAAATCAAGAATGTTTATCAGTGCAATTTTTGCATTATTCACTATTCTACAATCTTTTGCCACTACTCAGGTAATCGCACATAGAGGCTACTGGGACACTGAAGGATCGGCTCAAAACTCCATTCGTTCTTTAGTAAAAGCTGATTCTATCGGTTGCTATGGTTGTGAATTTGATGTTTGGATTACCAATGACGATGTACTGGTGGTAAACCATAATAACGACATAGACGGACTCATTATCGAGAAAGGAAATTCAAAGAAACTGTTAAAGTGCAAACTTCCTAATGGCGAATTTCTTCCTACACTTGATGAATATTTGAACGTTGCCAAAGGCTTAAAAGTAAATCTTGTTCTCGAATTAAAACCGCACAAAAGTTTGGAACGCGAAAATTTGGCGGTAGATAAAATTATTGAAATGGTCAAAGAAAAAGGACTGGAAGCAAGAACCTGCTACATTACTTTTTCTGCCAACGCATACAAACGCTTTGTTGCAAAGAGCGACTTGCCATCTTATTTTCTGACAGCTGTAAGTCCTGAGAAATTGGATGAAATGGGAGGCGATGGACCTGACTACCACATGAATCACTATCGCAAGAACCCGGATTGGATTGAAACATTCAGAGCCAAAGGACAACCGATGAACGTTTGGACTGTGAACAAAACCAGTGATATTCAATGGTGTCTCGACCACAATATCGACTTCATCACCACCAACGATCCTGAGCTGACTCAAAAAATGATTAAAGAATATGTACGACCGCAAAATCTTCGTGTCATGTCCTACAATCTACGCTTTGGACAGTTGGCAACTGCTGACAGCATCGCAGCTGAAATTGCAAGAGAGAATCCGGATTTTGTAGCTTTGCAAGAAGTGGATGTTAACACACAAAGAGCCAATGCGCCTATTCAAAATGGAGTCAATATGGTCAACCGCATTGCTGAAAAGACAGGCATGTTTGTTCACTATGGCCGCACATTGAATTTTGCAGGTGGTTTGTATGGAATTGCCATTCTTTCAAAACACCCTTGTACAGAATTCAAATGCTACGAATTGCCAAACCCTAAAAATGTAGAGCCACGTTGCATGATTCTTGGCACATTTGCATTGAACGGAAAACAAAAGATTAATTTCGCTTGTACCCACTTGGACTACAAAGCTAAAGAAACAAGGGAACTACAAGCACAATATATTTTAGGCAAATTGGCAGAATCTAAATTACCGACCATCATCGGTGGAGACTTTAACGCTACTCCTAACGAACCAGCCATTCATTTGTTCAACGAGAAAATGGCAGACGTTTCTCATGATGCCAAGACATATCCGGCACACGAGCCAAATATCAAAATTGACTATTTATTTGTCTCTCCAGACAGATGCTTTGAAGTAAAAGCAAAAACGACCAGACCGTCATTAGAAAAGAACAACTCTGACCACTTGGCTATCATCACTGACCTATTATTCTTCCCAGACAAAATGGAAGCCTCAAAATCATTAGTAAAATAAGACATAATCCACAAAAAGGGAGTCATTAAATAGGCCTCCCTATCACAATAGAAAAACGCATCGCCACCTTGAACGGTAACGATGCGTTTCTTTATTTTTCCACCTATAAGACTATAAGAAGAGGATTATTCTTCGATTTTCTTCACTAATGAAGGGTGAATAAATGCTGTAGCCACAACGACCAATCCTGCAATGGAAACCACGAGACGACGGTCGCCCTTCACTCGCATAATCTCTCCCCTACAACCTTTAAAGATACCGTCAAGCACCTCAACTTTATCCCCCACTTTCGTTCTGATTTCTTCAGGAGACAAATAAATAAGCTGTTCATTTCCCGTACTACAAACAGCAATGAAATTTTCCATTTGACGTTCAGGCACAATAATTGGTTCTTGGGTTTCTCGGTCCATAATGTAGCGAATTGGCAATGTTGTATATTGTTTCAATTCTCTCATGTCCGAGGGAGCAATTTTAACAAAAATCAGATTATGGACAGCTGCCTCCCGCTTATGAACTATTTTTTCACGAACATAAACAGGATGGACGCCCATGGGGACAAAACATTCTATCCCTTTCGCCTCAAGCACCTCTTTTACAATCAGTTCACGATTGTAGGTCACTCGCAACGCATACCACACCAATTTTTCTTTATTCTCGTTCATTTATGATTATCTTCCGCCAGTAATGACAGATGTAAATTTCGGGAAATATCGCTTCAAACCTTTGAACAATACCAATCCTAACAAGACGGATATTGCAAAGTAAACAAAATACAAAACCATCAATTGCCAATCTTCTGTTGGCTTCAATAGATTATTGCAGAACGCCGCAAAGTTATAGAGGAATACCCCGTGATAGGCAAACATGAAGAAGGAACTTTCCGACAAAAATTGATTGACTTTATGATTCGGTCGCAATTCAAACAATTTCGCAACAGCTCCCACTACAAACAAAATACCGACCAAAATATTGACATTGTGCAGATAAATCGCCCAAGGTTCAAATTTGACAAACAATTCCACAAAGGCAGAAATGAAATACAAAGGAGCGGTAACATAAAACATACGCTTGCAAACATTCTCAAATTTCACTTGATACAATGAGCAATAAGCCCCCAACATGAAGAAAAATAACGATACAACATTCAGTCCTGAAACAGGTGATTTTATATTTGCCAACCATAGCAAGCCCAACAAGCCCACGATATAGAACTTGAATCGTTTGACCAAGAAATAAATCAACGGAGTACATAAGACCACCATCATCAAATCACGCACAAACCAGAATTGCATGGCAATCGGTCCTTGTTCGGGATTGACATATTCGGGATTAATTACATAGTCATAGTTCCAGAATGACAATAAGAATTGCTTGACACTAAACTCATCCGCACGGACCACAGAATCGCCATATTCATCACCGAAACCAAACACGTAATAGGAAAGCGTAATCAAATAGACCACAAAATTCCAGAACACGTAAGGAACAAATAATGACTTGATTCGGCGCTTCAACTTAGAACCATAAAATTGCCTGTCAAAGTTCTTGCAATTACGGAAAAACAAGAATCCAGAAATGGCAAAAAGCAAAGGAATGACGATACGGCCAAAGATTTCAGAAATCAAATAAGCCATATCGTAGTAAATTGGAGAAGCCTCATAGGATGCCATATTAACGCCATCCACATAGACACTTTCAAAACGAGTATGGATAAAAAATACACCTAAAATCAAAGGAAACCTCAAATAGGCTATAATTTTAGACTGTATATCCTTGTTATACTCCATATTGAATTCAATTACATGTATTTAGCAACGATTTTGTCCAAGTCTTGCAATGAAAGGATTCTTTCAGACAACTCTCCTTTACGGTTAATGATGAACAATGCAGGAAGTGTTCCGATATTGTATCTGATTAAGTTTGGAGAATTCACTCCGGCTGGGTCAAACACTGTAATCCAAGGCAAGTTTTGTGCTGATTCTTTCCAGTTGAATTCAATATCATCGTAACCAACTTGATAAATTTCGAAGCCTGCTGATTTATAGCGTTTGTATAGTTCTGCCAATTTCGCGTTCAACGCAGGAGATTCCTGAGCCAGATAAGTGGTGAAGTTCAACAAAACCACATTACCTTTAGAAGCGACTTCACTTAGTTTTGTGATTTTACCATTGTTGTCAAACAATTCAATTTCCACCAATTGAGAGTGGTCAACATCAACATACAATGTATCAGCGGAAGCAGATGCTGTCATCTTGCGAGCTGACATGAAAGTTTGTTTCAACAATTCAGTTCTCGGGTCATTTGGGATAAAAGTGTTATAAGCATTAGCCACAGCGCCAATAATCTTCACATCCTGTTTATTATCCAAAGAGAATAAAGGCTTGCCAGCAACAGACTTGTTAATGATATAGTAAGCTACTACACTGGTCGGATTTTCCAAAATTTGGTTTACCAATCCTGCTTTTTCGGCAATCACCAATGGCTCATTATCAATATTCGCAGCAATATTGCGGGAAATGCTATCTACTTTTGCCATCCATACAGCATTGTGTGTTCCAGTCAATGTGTAATTGTAGCCAAATCCTGCAGTATCAGTAGTCAAGTTCAAAACATCCACGCTGTCAATTGGGAAATAGATATGCTTCCCCTTGCGTTCCAAACGGAAAATCTCAGGATATTCAGGAGCTTCTTTTGAAAAAGAAAAGTTACCTTTTGCATCAGTCTTGACAGAATCTATATTAAACCAGCGGCCACTCAAAGAACGTTGCAACATCATAGTCTCTTCTGAAGCATCATTTACAACACCGCTGACTGTATATTCATTTTTGTTAGAGCAAGAAAACATCATTGCTACAGGCAATACCAATGATAGAAATAGTTTTTTCATCGTAATTAAAATATTTATTGAATTGCAAAGTTACATAAATTATACAACTATAAGCAAACAAAAATACAGGAATATAAGGGAAGAGACTCTAACAACATACAAAACAGAACCCAAAGCCCAACTATAATTTAAAATAATGTCAAAATAATGCGATAGTTAACAAAAGTTTAAGTATCTTTGTGCGAATTTTTAGAAGTTAAAAAAATATATATGAATCCTATCAAAAAGACCATCGTACTTGCCGACGGACGTGAAATCACGCTAGAAACAGGCAAATTGGCAAAACAAGCAGATGGTGCAGTCGAGCTACGTATGGGCAACACCATGCTTCTCGCAACAGTCGTTTCGGCAAAAGAAGCCGGTGAAGGCGTTGATTTTATGCCTTTGCAAGTTGAATACAAAGAGAAATTCTCAGCCGCAGGTAGATTCCCTGGTGGTTTCCAAAAACGTGAAGGACGCGCTTCAGACTATGAGATCCTAACTGCTCGTCTTGTTGACCGTGTACTTCGCCCTCTATTCCCAGAAAATTATCACGCAGACACATTTGTAAACATCATCATGTTCTCTTCTGATGGTGTTGATATGCCTGACGCATTGGCAGGTTTGGCAGCTTCAGCAGCAATCGCTGTTTCTGACATCCCATTCCATGGCCCAATCTCAGAAGTCAGAGTGGCTCGCGTTGACGGTCAATTTGTAATCAACCCGACTTTCGAGCAATGCGAAAAGGCTGACATCGAACTTATGGTAGGTGCAACATATGACAATATCATGATGGTGGAAGGTGAAATGGACGAAGTTTCAGAAGCAGAATTGCTTGACGCATTGAAAGCTGCTCACGAAGCCATCAAAGCTCAATGCTTGGTACAAGAAGAATTGGCTAAAGAACTTGCTATCGTTAAACGTGAATATTGCCACGAAGTAAACGATGAAGAACTTCGCAAAGACGTTCACGACAAATGTTACGATAAAGCATACGCTATCGCAAAAGCAGGTTGCGCTGACAAACACTGGAGAAACGATTCTTTCTCAAAAATTGAAGAAGACTATTTGGAATCAATTCCAGAAGAAGAACGTGAAGAAAAAGCTCCTCTTGTAGCTCGCTACTATCACGATGTAGAAAAAGAAGCTGTTCGTCGTTGCATCCTTGATGAAGGCATCAGATTGGATGGTCGTAAGACTAACGAAATTCGTCCTATCTGGTGTGAAGTTGACTACCTTCCAGGCCCTCACGGATCTGCAGTCTTCACTCGTGGTGAAACTCAATCTTTGGCAACAGTTACATTGGGTACAAAATTGGATGAAAAGATTTTGGACGATGTACTTAACCAAGGCAAAGAACGTTTCTTGCTACACTACAACTTCCCTCCATTCTCAACAGGTGAAGCTAAAGCTCAACGCGGTGTAGGTCGTCGTGAAATCGGTCACGGTAACTTAGCGCACAGAGCATTGAAACGTATGTTGCCTGATAACTTCCCTTATTCTTGCCGTGTAGTTTCTGACATTTTGGAATCTAACGGTTCTTCTTCAATGGCTACTGTTTGTGCCGGTACATTGGCATTGCTTGATGCAGGTGTACAAATGAAGAAACCGGTTGCAGGTGTGGCTATGGGTCTTATCACAGACTATGACAGCGACAAATATGCTATCCTTTCAGATATCTTAGGTGATGAAGACCACTTGGGTGATATGGACTTCAAGGTAACAGGTACAGTTGACGGTATCACAGCTACTCAAATGGATATTAAGTGTGATGGTTTGTCATACGAAGTTCTTGCTAAAGCTCTTAACCAAGCTAAAGAAGGTCGTTTGCACATTCTTAACATCATCAACGAAACCATCCCTGCACCTCGTGAAGACTACAAACCAAACGTTCCACGCATTGTATCTATGCAAATTCCTAAAGAATTCATCGGTGCAGTTATCGGTCAAGGTGGTAAAGTTATCCAAGGCATTCAAGAACAATCAGGTGCAGTTGTTACAATTGAAGAAGAAGGCGATCACGGTAATATCGAAGTATCAGCTCCTAATAAACAAGCAATTGACATGGCAATTGACATGATTAACGCCATCACTGCTGTTCCTGAAGAAGGCGAAACTTACACTGGTAAAGTTTCAAGCATCCTTGAATTTGGTGCATTTGTTGAATTCATGCCAGGTCGTGACGGTCTTCTTCACATCTCAGAACTTAGCTGGGACCGTGTTGAAAGCATGGAACAATCAGGTTTGAAAGTTGGTGATACCGTTACAGTGAAATTGATTGAAATTGACAAAAAGACAGGTAAATTCCGCTTGTCAATGCGTGCACTTCAACCAAAACCAGAAGGCTACACAGAACGCGAACGTGCACCAAGAGCTCCACGTGACAACAACCGTGATTCTCGCCGTGACAACGATCGTGGTCCAAGACGTGATCACCGCGCTCCTCGTCGTGACAACAACGACCGTGCTCCTCGTAAAAATTTCAATAATAACAACGAAGAGAACAACAATAACGAATAATCCTTAGATTAAAGTTATATAACCAAAAAGGAGATTGATAATTCAATCTCCTTTTTTATTTCTTACACTCATGGTGTTTTATTTATCTTTAAATAGAGGCAAATAAATGGGCAATCGGCAGAAACAAATTACTCGACATATAGTCCTGTATCGCAATGAAAGACAGCAGACCGCTATCAACAGAAATATTTTGCCGAAATCCATCTGTTAATATCTACAATTTCCATTAGTTGAATCTATTATTAATATTAATACAACTTCTATTGATAGAAAGAAGTCTTTGAAAAACAAAGACTAAGGGATTTTCATCTATAATAGGATGCCTTTTTAATACAAAAAGCCACCATATACCGCCTGTTAGGTATTGTAAATAAAATTTAATAATTATACCTTTGCAACCGATTTTAAATCAAAAGGGAATGGAACTTCCCTTATACAAACCGCAATGAGTGCTGACAGTTCCTGCTAACACAAGTTGGTTCAAATAGAGCCGGCAGGAAAACCGTACAGTTGTAATACTTTAATATTTGGTTATAGTTTTCCTGCAGCATATTACCAATAGAGTATTATAACTGATTTTTTATTTTATGAAGACAGGTCTTAGTAAAAATTTATGGCTCAGTCGAGTCGAACAGTATCCTATCCTATTATATTTATTCAAATGGGTATTGATTACAGCCCTCGTTGGTGGTGTAATTGGTTCCGCTTCTGCCCTACTTCTCTATTCCTTGAAATGGGCAACTGATTTTCGCGAAAGTCATTTATGGATGATTGCTTTACTTCCGATTGGTGGTTTGCTCATCGGTCTGATGTATCATTACTGTGGTGGAACAGCAACTCGAGGAAACAACTTCCTTTTGGAAGAAATACGCACACCGCGCAACATCATACCATTCAAGATGGCTCCACTTGTCTTTATCGGTACAGTCTTAACCCACTTGTTTGGTGGTTCTGCCGGTCGTGAAGGTACTGGTGTACAAATGGGTGGTGCAATCTCTGATTTCATTTCACGCCGATTCCACATGCGTCCCTATAATAGAAAGATTATGGTACAAATCGGTATCAGCGCAGGTTTTGCATCCATTTTCGGCACTCCATTGGCAGGAGCAGTATTCGGGTTGGAAGTCGTCATCATCGGACGTATGCGCTATGATGCAATTCTTCCCATCTTCCTGTCTGCTTTCTTCGCAAATTTTGCGTGCCACCTATGGGGAGTGGAACATACCATTTACAATATGGCTCAAGTTCCCGAACTCAATGTTCAATCTTTACTTTGGGTATTATTGGCCAGCGTATTCTTCGGAGTTGTAGCCATGCTATTCTCACGTTCCATCAAAATTTGGGGTAGCTTGGCAAAACGATTCATCAAATATCCGCCGTTGCAACCATTCGTCGGCGGTATCTGCATCGCCTTATGTGTTTGGCTATTGGGGACGACCCGCTACATCGGCTTGGGTGTTCCTGTCATTGTGGAATCATTCACACAAGAACAAATGTGGTACGACTTTATCTTGAAACTATTATTTACAACCTTTACTATTGGTGTCGGTTTCAAGGGAGGCGAAGTTACTCCATTGTTCTTTGTCGGTGCAACATTAGGTAGTGCCATGGCAGCCTTCATGCCGTTGCCTGTTTCTTTCTTGGCAGGCTTGGGATTCGTTGCCGTATTCGCAGGAGCTACCAACACACCGATTGCCTGCACATTGATGGGTATAGAACTCTTCGGTGCAGATGCAGGCATCTTCTTGGGTATTGCTTGTGTCACCGCCTATCTGTTCTCAGGACATACAGGCATTTATACAGCACAAGTAGTAGGTAGTCCAAAACACATGAGCTACTGGAAGAAAAAAGGACACACATTATAACACAAACCATCCATATTGGAGATAAAAAAGAGGATGCCGTCCGTTAGGATAGCATCCTCAAATTATATAGGGAATGAATCAATAACTAGTACTGTTCTGATTCATTTGGGAAATCGCAAGTCTTTACATCGTTGATGTATTGAGCTACTGCATCATTGATGACAGTACCTACATCAGCATATTTACGCAAGAAACGTGGAGAGAAACCTTTGTTGATTCCCAACATGTCGTGCATGACCAATACTTGGCCGTCACAACCGCCACCTGCACCAATACCGATAACTGGGATAGTCAACATTTTAGAAACTTTAGTAGCCAAAGCAGCAGGAATTTTTTCCAATACAATGGCAAAACAACCGATTTCTTGAAGAAGGAGTGCATCTTCAATTAATTTTTGAGCTTCTGCTTCCTCTTTTGCTCTTACGGTATAAGAACCGAATTTATTGATAGATTGAGGAGTCAATCCAAGGTGTCCCATAACCGGAATACCTGCTGACAAAATACGTTCGATTGATTCTCTAACTTGAGAACCGCCTTCCAATTTCACGCAATCAGCATGAGTCTCTTTCATAATGCGGATAGCTGAATGAAGAGCCTCCTTAGAGTTTCCTTGATAAGTACCAAAAGGCATATCGACAACCACCAATGCTCTTTGAACGCCACGCATTACTGATTTGCCGTGATAAATCATTTGATCAAGTGTAATTGGCAATGTTGTCACATTACCTGCCATAACATTAGAAGCTGAGTCCCCAACCAAAATGACATCCATACCTGCTCCGTCAATGAGTTTCGCCATTGAGTAGTCGTAGGCTGTAAGCATTGCAATCTTTTCACCACGTGACTTCATTTCAGTCAAACGAAGAGTGGTTACTTTTCTTTTATCTTCTGTGTAAGTTGACATTATAATTACAATTATTTTTTAATAAATACAATCTATTTTTCGGTTCTTGAAAAGATTATTCGACTTCCTTCTTTACTGGCGGATAATCCAAAGAATAGTGCAAACCGCGAGATTCATGACGTTCTTTGGCTTGACGCATAATCAAGTAACCAACATTAATCAAGTTACGCAATTCACAAATTTCCTTAGAAGCCTTACTTTGTTTGAACAAACGTTCTGTTTCTTCGTAAAGGATGTCTAATCTGTTCCAAGCACGGTCAAGACGAAGGTTAGAACGAACGATACCTACATAAGTAGCCATGATTTGGTTCACTTCCTTCAAACTTTGTGTGATTAGCACCATTTCTTCATTGTGTTGAGTTCCTTGGTCATTCCATTCAGGAACGTCTTCACGAATTGAATAATGGTTTATATTTTCAATACTGTGTTTAGCTGCCGCATCAGCATAAACAACTGCTTCTATAAGAGAGTTGGATGCCAAACGGTTACCGCCGTGAAGGCCTGTGCAAGAACATTCACCAACTGCATACAAACGGTTGATAGAAGATTGTGCATTCAAGTCCACTTTGATACCGCCACATAGATAGTGACAAGCAGGAGCCACAGGAATATAGTCTTTTGTAATATCAATA
>JAHHQT010000032.1 GCA_020026215.1 Muribaculaceae bacterium | reverse complement strand
CCAAAGATAGTTTGAATCTTCAATACATTGTCAAGAAGAACAGACTGATAGCGAGTAGCGACCGGTATAACGTGGTTAATGGCCAAATCGCCTAATACACGAGCTTCAATTTGAATCTTCTTCGTGTACATTTCCCATTTCACTTCGTTACGTGCTTCCAATTCTACTTCAGTAAACACGCCTGTATTCTTGAACATTTCAATACTTGCTTCAGACAAGTAAGCATCAAAAATCTTAGGAACACATGATTCGCAATCCAATCCACGACGAGCAGCTTCTTCTTTCCATTCGTCACTATAACCATTACCATCGAAATGGATAGCTTCTGTTTCGATGAAAATTTTCTTGATTTCACTAATGATAGCCTTTTCCTTGCTTTCACCACCTGCGATGCGGGCGTCAACAGCCACTTTGAATCGTTTCAATTGATCGGCAACTGCAGCATTCAAGGCAATCATAGCTGAAGCACAGTTTGCTGAAGAACCCAAAGCACGGAACTCAAAGCGGTTACCTGTAAAGGCAAAAGGAGAAGTACGGTTTCGATCTGTATTATCGACCAACAATTCCGGGATTTGAGCAGCATTCTTCAATTTCAAGCCACCTTTTTCAGAGAAATAGATAGTATCATCGTCTTTAGCATCTATCAAACGATTGATAACCTCTGTGAGTTGTTGTCCCAAGAACATGGAAATAATTGCAGGTGGAGCTTCGTTAGCTCCCAAACGGTGTTCGTTTGTAGCGGAAGCAATGGATGCTTTCAACAAAGCATTATGGCGATAAACTGCTGCCATGACATTTGCCAAGAAAGTCATGAATTGCAAGTTTTCCTTGTCTGTTTTACCCGGGCTGAATAGTTGTACACCAGTGTCAGTTCCCAAACTCCAGTTGTTGTGCTTACCCGAGCCATTCACGCCTGCAAATGGTTTTTCGTGCAACAACACTTCAAAGTTGTGACGTTTGGCAACTTCATTCATCAATGACATTAACAACAAGTTATGGTCATTGGCCAAGTTACATTCTTCATAAATAGGAGCAAGCTCAAATTGGTTCGGAGCAACTTCATTATGACGGGTTTTGGCAGGAATACCCAATTTGTGGCATTCGATTTCCAAATCCAACATGAATGCTTCCACGCGTGCAGGAATAGCACCGAAATAGTGATCTTCCAACTGTTGGTTCTTGGCACTTTCATGTCCCATCAATGTACGGCCTGTCATGACCAAGTCAGGACGAGCAGAATACAATGATTTGTCCACCAAGAAATATTCTTGTTCCCAGCCTAAGAATGTGGTAACGTGTTTCACTTTGTGGTCAAAATAACGAGCCACTTCTGTAGCTGATTTATCTACTGCATTGATGGCACGCAACAAAGGAGTCTTGTAGTCCAAAGATTCACCTGTATAAGAGATGAAGATAGTTGGGATACAAAGGGTATGACCGAGGATGAATGCAGGGGAAGAAATATCCCAAGCAGAATAACCACGAGCCTCAAATGTGTTACGGATTCCCCCATTAGGGAAACTTGAAGCATCCGGTTCCTGTTGAACCAATAATTTACCGGAAAAATTCTCAACGATGCCGCCTTTACCATCATGTTCGATAAAGCCGTCATGTTTTTCAGCTGTTCCGTCAGTTAGAGGGTGAAACCAGTGAGAATAGTGGCGTGCACCATTGTCCATGGCCCATTGTTTCATTCCGGCAGCCACACTATCTGCCAATTCTCTGCCCAACGGTTCTTTATTGTCAATGGCATAGACCAATGCCTCGTATGTTTTCTTATCCAAATAACGATACATTTGGGCTCTGTTGAATACCATTTTTCCGTAATATTCAGAAGGGCGTTCACTTGGGATGTTCACTTTTTCCGCATGACGAGCGTTAGCTTCCTCAATTACTTTAAATCTTAATGTTGACATAATATTTATCCGTTAAATTTTATACAAAGTTATACTAAAAATTATACTTGCACAAAGCCTTCAAAGGAAAACTCCGGCCTCTCTGTCAAATAGACATGATTATCCGATTCTTTCCATTCTACCTGCGTTGTGCCCCCTCGCTGAAGAACAGCAACACTACGGTCGCATTTGCCACCCAAACAGGCAGCCACCAACGATGCACTCGCCCCAGTTCCACAAGCCATTGTTTCCCCGGAGCCGCGCTCCAATATTCTGATTTTAATATTGTTTCTATCCAAGACCTCTACAAACTCTATGTTCGCGCCATTAGGGAAAACTGGATTTTTTTGCAGAGCCACCCCTACACTTTCCAAAAGGCAATGCTCCACATCCTCACAAAAGACAATGCCATGAGGATTACCCATCGAAACGGCTGTCAAAGACACAGTTTCACCTTCTATTGTCAACTTCGTGTGATGCGATTCTGCATAAAATGGGATTTGAACAGGAACAAGAATCGGCTCCCCCATGTCAATCGTCACCGTATTGTCATAGTTAATATGCAGACGCTTGATGCCCGCCAAAGTTTCAAGGGTAAAGGAATGTTCGTGAAGCAACGATTTGGAATATAAAAATAAAGCAACACAGCAGGCTGCATTGCCACACATTTCGGCTTCAGAACCGTCAGCGTTGAAGATTCGCATCTTCCAGTCTGCCAATTCAGACTTGGAAACCACCACCAATCCGTCAGAACCGATACCCTTATGTCTATTGCTTAATTTAATGGAGAGAGCAGACAAGTTGCGAGGTAATGACTCCTGTTCAAGTACAAAAACATAATCATTCCCAGCACCATGCATCTTCGAGAATTTAAGCTCGCTCATTTTCTGCTCGATAGAAATTTGTTTGATGCTACAAAGTTATAAATTCGTTGAAACACTGACAAATATCGAAGAAAAAAATCTATTAAATAAATGAATACACAATAAAATTTATTAAATTTGTAGAATAAACTTCTATATTGAATTTAATTCGTGCCTCACTGAAAAGTATTCATTATCAGGCAAGAATTTGGAAATCTTACAAACGACAAAGAATAGAATTATGGCTGTATTTAGAAAATTAAAAAATATTTTTGGATTTTCCGACGAAGAATATGACCAAGAGACTGAAAACGACGAACCAGAGGTAAAGACTCCTTACATCAACCCATTCAAAAAGCCTGTCGAAGAAAATCAGCCTACTAACAATACACCTGTTCAAGATAAAACCAAAGAATTTGAAACTTCACTTAACACTGAAGTTACTTCCAAAATAATTGAAGTCCTTAATTCCGGATTACCTGATTTCATTAAAGGCTGTGTGGATATTGAGGCTGAACGTGCATACATCCAAAACATTTTCGGTGATGTATTGAAACAATATTCTACCGACTTGAAATCACAAATGGATGCCAAAGCCAAGAGCCAATGGCAATCCGACAGAATCAATCTGGAAAATGAAATTGCCAAACAAAAGCAACAAATCAGCGAATCATCAGACAAATATGCCGAACTTAAACAACGCAATTTAAGTTTGGACCGTCAAAAGGTAACACTCAACGAACGCGTCAGCCAATTGGAAAACAAAGTGGCTACTGCGGAAGCTGAACGTGACCAATACGAATTGGAAGCAAAAAGTTTGATGAACAAATTGAAAGTTTCTTCTGTCAATGAAAACAACTTGAACTCATTGAAAGAAGAAAATGCCAACCTTCAAACAGAGAACACCAATCTTCGCGCTGAGATATTGAAGATGAAAAATACCGCCAAGGTTGCCGTTCCTGCTGAAAACGATGAAGAGACCCAAAAAGAAATTGAGGAACTCAACGCCCAACTTTCTCAAAGTGCTGCTAAAATTGAAGCATTGAACGCACAATTGGCGCAACTCAACGAAGACATTGCTAACGACAAGAGTGCAGATGTTATTGCTGAATTAAAGAAACAAAACGAAGACTTGTCTGCACAACTTGAAAAAGCACAAGCAGAGAAGGCTACAGTTACAGCAGAAGAACAGGAAGCAACACAACAAAAGATAGAGGAGCTGAATACACAGTTGTCGCAAAGCGCTGCTAAAATTGATGCACTCAATGCACAATTGACTGAACTAAACGAAGAAAAGGCAAAAGACAATAACACTAAAATCATTGCCGAGCTACAAAAGCAAATCGGTGAATTAACTGATGAGCTATACAATGCAAAAGAAGACAAGAATACTTTCAGCCAATCAGCCAACGAAAACAAGGCTAAAGTTGAGCAATTAACTCAAGCCGTTACTGAAAAAGACACAGCCATCGCAGGTCTCAACCAAACTATTGTAGAACTACAAAGCAAGGTAGAGGCTGAATCTGACAATGCTGCTCTAATTCAAGCAAAAGAGGAAACCATCAAGGCTAATGTCGAAAAAATTGAAAATCAAAAAGCAGAGATTGAGAAACTAGAAGCATCAGCTACAGAACACGCAACACTAATCAATAAGAAAGATGCTGAAATTATCGCTTTGAAAGAAGATATTTCCAACTTGAATGATTTTCAAAATCAGTTGAAGGCCCAATTAGTCAACCAAGAACGCAATCAAATGGCTGAGACCAACAAGTTGAGACAGGAAATAGAAATACTTCGCAAGGAAAAAGAAGACTTGAAAAAAGCCAAATCTGCGAAGCGAGAAACACCAAGCCTGTTCTTCAACGACGAAGAAGAGTTTGTTGCTCCTAAGCCCAAAAAACAAAAAGCGAAAGCCAAGATTTCTGCTATCGACTACAATTCCGACTCTACAGACTGGTTGATGCCAACACCTCCAACCACTGAAATTCCTATTGAATTTTCTGTAGATGAAGAAACTAAAAATGATGAAAAACCAGACAAAGAGAGCGATAATAAATATTACACGATGAGTCTGTTTTAATCAATGAAATACATCTGCATTGTACTTGGTTCTTTATTCGTTGTATTAGGCTTCATCGGTATCTTCGTGCCATTGTTGCCTACCACACCATTTCTCTTAGTGTCTGCGGCATTATTTGTGCGCAGTTCCGACAGGTTATATAACTGGCTTTTAAACCAAAAGCTGTTAGGTCCTTATGTGCGTAATTTTGTGCATAAAAAAGGGATGCCACTCCATGCTAAAATCTACACTTTAGTCATCATGTGGACATCCATGATTTATAGTACCTTCTTTATTGTCGAAAATCTGCACATACAGATACTGCTAATGGCAATATCTACTGGTGTCACCATTTATATCCTTTCTTTGAAAACGCTGAATATTGACAAGAAGAACAAGAAAGAGAAAGAATCCTAGAACGGATAACCGATTGCCAAGTTAAAGGCAAGACTGTCTCCAAATTTCTTAAAGTTGTAGTAGCCTTTCTTTTCACCTTCGTAAGGTTTGTGCAAGCCCACTCCTAAGTCACCACGGATTACAATCATACCCATATCAAAGCGAATACCCAAGCCAGTATTCAACGCCAAATCCTTAAAGAAGTTCTTCCCTGTCAATTTGCCTCCGGGACGTTGTGCATCGTCTTTCAACAACCAAACGTTACCAGCATCTACAAACACAGCTCCTTTCAACATTCCCAAAATCGGGAAACGATATTCCAAGTTGCATTCAAAACGGAAATTACCCGTTTGATCATAGTATTTGTCAGATGAACCGACTTTCTCGGAGTGATAAGAACCCGGGCCAATAGAACGTACGGCAAATGCACGAAGGGAATTCGCACCACCCACATAGAACTGTTCGTTATACGGAACTTCAGAAGAGTTACCGTAAGCATGGGCAGCACCTGTATATATACGCCCCACCAAACGATGCTCACCCATTAACTTATGAGAATAAACCACTTGTACGGATGCCTTAACAAATTGTGAGAATGGTGTTCCAAATAATTCTTTTGTTCCCTTAGTCCCGCACAATGACCAAATGCCGGAAAACAAGTTTCCTGCTTCTTGTATCTGTGCCATCAAAGTTATTTGACGGTCTTGACGACGGAAACCCCATCCTTTATCGAAAGTATAGGTATAACTTAATTTCGGTATAAACTGGTTTTGGAAACTCTGTGCAATTGAAATGTTCTCTTCCATCATCTGGTCAAACTCAGCTGTAGTTTTCAACAATTTATTGTATTTCAATTCAAATGGAGTCAATTGGTGTTTGGAAAAACGGTTAGTTGACCATTCATAATCCAAGCCAAAATCCAATTGCATCATTTTGAAGAAGTGTGGACGGTTCATCAACTTACCTCCTAAAGAAATACGAGTCCAGTTCAAATCTTTTTTAGTGGTACGCAAGAATTTAGGAGCCAACAATCGAGGGAACGCCAATTCCACATTCAACCCAAATTCATAGGAGTTAAAAGCCGAACGGTTCTTGCCTTCATCAACCTTACCGATTTGCCATTCATAAGCGCCATCGGCTGAGAAAGTCAGGCGCTCACCACCGCCGAATACATTCTTATTCGTAAATGAGACTTCCAAACCCGGGCCAAGATAACTATTGGATTTTGAAGTGACATTCGCTTCAAAACGAGTCTCAAATTGAGAATCAAATCGCAAGTCAATATCCACGTCCAATTTATCTGACTTAACAGAATCAAACGGAGTAACATTCAACACAATTGCATTGAAAATACCTAAACGCGACAAATAACTCTGCGTGCGAGCCAAGGCCTTCACCCTCATCATATCCCCTTTTTTGAAAGTGATACATGACGGCAACAGTTTTTCTCTCAACTTTGACGGTTTCATTTGAATAATTGTACCGCGATTGGTCTGTATTGTGTCGGGATAGCCTTTTCCCTTGTTCAAATAGACGTGAGTGGTGACATTTCCAACCTTATATTTATCCAAGGCTCGTTCTGGGATATTGTCGCTATATGCCATTTGGATAACAATACCACCTTCTGTAATCGTAGAATCAGCCTTGAAAGTGACATATTCAGGACGGAAGAAATAGTATCCCTTGTTTCTCAATCGGTCAGCAATTTTATTACGGCAGTTGGTCAACGAATCCACCGAAAAGATAGAGCCTGGTACAAGATATTTATCTTTCTTCAACAAGTTATTAATCATACCGGTCAAAGCAGTAGAATCGTTCAAATAACGAATCTCTGTCAAGCGCTTGGGTGCAGTCAAGTTGATGGTATAGTTCACACGTACTTTCTTCTTATTTTTCTTGTTAACCAACAATTCATAAGAAGTCGTTGAGCCAAAAAATCCGTTCTTGTCCAGCGCATCTTCCACCATTTTCATACGCAAGTCAGGACGGACATCGGAAATCAAGACAGGTTGTTCTACAAACTTGCGGTACAGCCAACCCTTTAATCCCTTGCAATCCTCGTCCCACTTGTTGTAAATCCACAATCCCAATGGGAACGGAGACCGAATGTAGGGTGAATACAAAGAGTTGTTGGCAGGAACATTGATAGTTGTATTAATGGCTTCACTGACACTTTCAGGAATTTCGACAGAGTCAGGAACATTAATCTTCAATTTTTTTACACCCGTATAGAGTAATTCATCTTCCCCCAATCTTCTGGTAGTGGAACAAGATGCAATGACCGCAACGGTTAATAACAGTAGTATATACTTAAATATTTGTTTCATCATTTATCTTCACTTATGGCAGTTTCCGCCTTTACCTCAACTTTTTCTTTTTTCTCATTGCGTTTTTCTTCTCTTCTCTTTTTGATACGCGATACAAAACGGAACATATCTTTCCAAGATGAGATTTTACGTTTCCATACAAAACCAGCACCAGTTTCTGTAATTTCACCTTCCAAAATATTTTCATATTCTGTCTTGTGGAACAACTTGACCACAGCTGTACCTTTTTTGTTCAATTTATATTCAAACGACACGTCATTAAACAAGTTTTGTGCAATGTTGTCGCGGGATTCATCACTTGAATAACTTCCTCCCACCACAATCTTGAATCGGTCATTGAACACAGACTTTGAAACTTGATAAGAATAGTTCATTGTACTTGCCTTGTTTCCGTCAACGGTTTTGTCGTATTGGTCAATTCCGAATGAAATATCCACTCCGGAAATATTATTGGCAGCCCACTTGTTCAAGGTAGATTCCAAGAAAGAGAATGCCATATTTTCAGAGAAGTTACCACTCGATGACTTAGAAGAAGGCCCTGTATAGGTATTGTACAAAAGCATATTCATAGCCTGGGTAGAACGTTCCTCCTGCGTCATACCGCTTAATTCGTTGGCAATGGTCATATCCCCTTCCGTTGACAAATCGAACTTGACATCCAATTCACTCAAAGTATTGCCAATCATCAATGCAATGTCAAATGGCACAACACGAGTATCCTGATTGTCAGAAGCCACACTCGCCTTGACGGTTTGTACCGCCTTGATTTTCATGTGTGGATTGAGTAAATCGCCATGGAAAGAGATACTGCTACCCTCCTCAAAGTTGAACAATTTTTCAGAAAGCATTGGTGGAGAATATCTCACATAACCATCATTAATGGTATATTTACCAGTCATATTCATATCCCCCTGATGCGTCATTACAAAGTTGAACGAACCATCACCGTCAAGAGCTACACGGTCTTTTCCATTTGGGGACAAATAGACATTCAACAAGGCATTCGGCTTAATTGCCAACAAGGCAGTCAAACGCATGGAGAACGGTTTCTCAATAATACTGTCAGTCATAACTTTCTTTGTGGTATCGTTCAATTCCACGAAAGTCACCACATCATCAGCAGAAGTGGACTCCATCAAAGCTGAAGCTGAAGTTTGCATCACATAGGTCAAGTTTGTACCCGGAAGCACTTCCAATCCTGCGGTCATATCCAATTCGTTCATATACCCCTTGACCATTGACTGCAAGTTAATGAATCCATTACCGAAAATTTCAGATTTTGAAGTTTTCTTGCCCTTGATGACTTGAACATTTCTACCATTGATTTTCAAATCAGCATACATCTTGTCCAAAGGCAACAAGTCAACAAATCCATCCACTTGGATACTGTTGGAGTTGGCACTAAACAAATCGTATTTATTGAAACGTACCCTACCGTCCTTAACTGGGATATTGATAGAGTCGAAATCAAATTTCACACCATAGACTGGCATATCAATTTTTGTGGAATCGAACTGAAGATAGCCATTCAATTTAGGATCTTTCATCGTTCCCTGGAAGACCATGTCGGCATTCATATAACCATTAGCCTTACCTACAACACCAGGCAAAAATGCATTGGATGCCTTCAATGGGAATCTATCCACATTCAGTTTCATATAGTAGTATGAATCAGGGACAGTGTCATTGTAGAATCCTTCAACGGTGGCAACGGTTCGCTTATCCACATCCATCACGATTTTAGAGAATATTTTACTACCGTCACCTGCATAAGCCAAGTCTGCTTTCATTTCAATGTCACCCACACGTTTTTTGCCGTATTTCAACTCGTTGATATTCACATCTCCCTTACCCCAAATATGCTTGTTGTTATAATAGACATTCAAATTGGAAGCAACGATACCTTCGATAGGCGGTGCAAACGGAGAGAAGGTCAACCATTCTTTCAAAGATATACCAGCCAAATCCAAGTTCAAACTATTATGATTCTTTGAATTCAGAGCCGTATATAAATAAATGTAGTTCTTTTCACCTTCCTTCAATTCAAAATTAGCCGACAATTTCTTATCCTTGAAATCGGCAGCGATATAGTTGTCATCATTCAATGACCAAATACGAGTGGCAATAGTCGGGTTCTTCGGCAAGAAACTCAAACGAGCCACAGAATCTTCCAACATCAACATCGCTCCGAAGTTAAAGGCTTTCAAACCCTCGGCATTGAATTGATTAATTTCAACAGAAACTTTGTTTCCTGCCAAATAGCCATCAATGTCCGCAGCTTTCAGCATCTTCATATTGTCCTCCGTATTTCCTGCATGGAGTGCATAGCGCAAACTATCGAGTTTTGTATTGCTGTCGAAACGCAAAGTATCAATCTGCGAAGTCCCCATTTTAAACTCACTCAAAACTGTCTTCCAATTCAAGTCCTCCGCTTTATTGATATTCAAAGAAAGATTGGAATAATTGATGCCTGTTGATGCCAAATAACGTGAAACCAAGTTCTCACTACCAGACTCAAACTTCAAGTCAAATGGCAATACTTTCTGTTTCAACACATTAATATCGACACATTGTTGCTTCAACATAGGCGAAATAGCTTCTGTCAATGCAGTTACAGAGTCACCCCATTGTGCAAGACTTGCCATTGAATGGAACTTGAGCGACATATCACTGTTATGCAAACGGAAGTTAGTCTGTTCCAAATTAGACATGAAACCAACATTCAAACTGTCGGAACGGAATTTATCATATTTATAGGCTATATCAATTCCTGTCAATGCCATCAAAGCGCCATAATACTCTTTCGACATATCGACATAGACCTTACCGTCCAAGTTCATCCGCCCTTTCAATTTGGCTTCTGAGAAATTTGTATATTTCAAATCAACATTGTTGATATTTCCTTTCAATTTCAAGTTATAAACTTCCGGAGAGATATTACCATTGACATTCAATGCCAAATCCGCAAAACTATTGTCCGAAACGACATCCAAATTGCAGTCGCCCTCATTCAAAAGGGCATCCACATTAATATCTTTATAGGTAACGCCAGTAAAATCGAATCTATTAATGGCCACATTACCCTGGGTCTTCATCTTGTAAAGGTCATATCCAGTACCATCAACAACGATATTACCGTCAATGATTCCAATATTCCCCTTAGGCATCACAGTACGCACATCAAAGTCAGAAAGAGTCAAATATCCGGCATATTTCTCACTGTTCATGTTCCAATTACCGTCAATCACCACTTCTCCACTATCTACCATAGCCTTTAAATCAGCAATCATTTCGGAATTGTGCTTGCTTGCCTTACCTGATAAGGTAACAGTTGGTACATGAGCGGTAGAATCCAAGTCCATATATTTACGGATAAAGTCACCGCCTGTCAACTGACCGTCAAGATTGATATCTCCTCCCAACTTTTTAGGATTCATAGCATAGTTCACTTGCCCGTCAATCAAAAGAGAAAGAATGTTCGGTACATTCAAATCAATATTGTTGACATCCAACTGCTGACCGTTACCCGAAATTTCAATATCAGCCTCGGCTTTTGAGTCCTGGTTCATAGCCACAAAAATATCATTCATGGAAGGAACAATCATTCCAGCCTCTTTCAAGGACAAGGAAGATTTTAAGTTCAAGTCCAATGCCGCCTTCAAGTCTCCCGAGAAGAAACTATTATCAACTTGAGCATCCAAATCAACGGATGACAAATCAGTCCTCAACTTTAAGTTTTCAGCCATCATGCCCAAACTATCCATGGAGAACTTACCCGAGATTTCATCAATATTCAAGCCACATCTTTCTTTGGCAGAAATTTTCTGAATCGGCACCACAATCTTTGAGCCCTGATTATAAAATTTTCTGATATCTATATTAATGTCGTTGGCTGCAATATACGCCATATCCAAACCTTCTTGAGGAACAGCCCCCTTCATGGCATAGACAGCTGACGAATTCTTCACATTAAATCGATCTGCGAGAATTGTCCAAGGTTGTGTGGCAACGGTATCAATCTCCTCTTCCACAACAGGCAATTGACGGGCAAAAGCTTCAGCCTCCTCAACGGTCGGCAAGAAATAATCCGCTTTCAATCCGTCAATATCCAAAGATTTGACAGACACTTTGCTAGTCAATAAATTAATGGCGATATGTTGGATTTCAGCTTCTGGTAATTTTACAGTCAAACTGTCGATGGTCGGCATCATCGCCATGTGATAGTTTACATCTTTAATATTCAGTTCTTTCAACTGCATCATCCAGTTGGATGGTTCAGTCGCCTCTTCTTCCTCTTTCGGCTGAGGCTTTGCCTTGCGATTATCAAACATCAAATAAATGTCACCTCCCTGCAATAGGGCTTTTGACAAACGGATACGATTGACCATCAATTCCACACGGCTACGATTCATTCTGAACTTATCCACTTTGGCAATCAATGTCATGGACTCATCCTCAGTCATCATCTTATAATAGGCCGATGTAAATTCCACTTTTTTAATCACGACATCACCAATGAATATCGGCAGAATCTTGATACTTACACCCAAATTGCCACAAGCCATCATAGTGTCTTGCTTTTCATCCAAAATCAAGACATCATCAACGGATATACTCATCGGGAATTTCAACAAAAGCCGCCCTATCGAAATATCAAGACCCGTAGATTCTGAAACCTGTTCCGAAACTACATCTTTCACCAAGTTCTGCACGGGACGTATGTACAACACCCCCGGCAACAATATCAATACAGCAAGAGTTATTCCTATATATTTAAGAATCTTTCTTGTCCTTGATTTTTTAGGTTTAATTGTCGCCTTGTCCTTAATATCCACTTTTTTCTGTTCCTCTTCTTCCATATCGCTATTTAAAGAAAATATGTCTGGAGACTAGCATACCTATGCCTGCCCCAAATACATCTGCAAGTAAATCATAAAGGTCGCCAGAGCGCCCCAATCCCATATTTGCTTGTAATATTTCTACCAAACCGCCAAATACCAATGACACGGTAAGACAAAATACATACAATTTGCAAACATTCTTTCCAAAGTAATTCACCCGATAAAAATCAACCACCAATGCACCTGCAAAAAATGCAAACATAATGGCATGAATCACCTTATCAGCCCCCTTAAACAACGGTACCCTAAATTCAGGCACCGGATCGGGAAATAATGTCAGATACAGTATCACTAATACTGATATTACAGTTAAAATAAATTTCGGAATACGTAATATTATCTTTTTCATCCGCTCTAGACTCTGTCAATGTAAAGGTACTTATTTAAATCTAAACTCAAATTATGATTCTAAAATTATTTCTCATTTTGACAAAGATTTCAATCTTATAACACCATCTTAATAAATATTTTGATTCCTGTTAGCCAATTTTAGACAAGATAGGTTATCTTTGCATAAATTATTCCGACTTAGGTTTGAGATACACGAACAAAATAATAAATTTTTTTAGCAAGATAACAGCCATTGTTGTTTTGTGCTTTTTCGTCTCTTGCCATACCACAAAGCATGTTCCGGAAAATCATTATCTCTTGAACAAAGTCCATATCAACGTTGAGGATAATAAGGGAATCAACAAACAGGAACTCCGCAACTATCTTCGACAAACTCCTAACCACGAAATCTTCGGTGGTTTGAAATTTCAACTGGGCATTTATAACCTGTCAGGTCGAGACAGTACAAAATGGTATAACAAATGGATACAACGCATTGGTCAAGCCCCTGTGGTTTATGATGATGCTTTGACAGAAGCATCCGTCACACAATTAAGATTGGCCCTAATCAACAAGGGGTATATGGATGCTAAAGTGGATGTCAAGACTCGTGCGGAAAAAGAAAAGAAAAAAATCGAGGTGGACTATAATATCCAAGCAGGCACACCTCACTATATAGACAGTCTGCACTACAATATCCCCAACGACACTTTGCGCAAGTTGATTATGCAAGATTCCACGAAACTCATTCTTCACGAGAAAGACTTGTTCAATCGCAACAATATGGAATCAGAACGTTTGGGTATTGCCAACCGTTTACGTGAAAAGGGATATTTCGGTTTTAATAAAGACTACATCACATTCACAGCCGACACTACGGAAAACAGCAAGGCGGTGGACTTGACCTTGAACGTGATGCCACCGTTTGCCAACAACCATTTGCCGGACTACGACGAACACCGTCCTTATTATGTTCGCAATGTATATGTCATTACCGACTACGAACCTTCGTTGAGATACGAAATTTCAAAATACCACAGTAATGATACCATTACGCATAAAGGTATCAAGATTCTTTATGGCAAGGAACATTATTTACGTGCAAACATCATTGACGACAACTGCTTCATCAAGATTGGAGAAAAATACAGTTCTTCTGATGTGGACAAGACCTACCAGTCATTCGGTCGTTTGGGAATTTTAAAATACATCAACATCAACTTTGAAGCTGTCGGTGAAATTGACAACAAGCTCTGGGTGGACTCCTATATCCTATTGACCAAAGGCAAGTCACAAACGGTTTCACTGTCTTTGGAAGGTACAAACTCTGAAGGCGACTTGGGCTTTGGTGTCGGTGCAACCTATCAACACCGAAACTTGGCGAAAGGTTCTGAAATTCTTACGTTCAAAACCGGTATCAATTACGAAAGTATTTCGGGTGATATGTCAGGCTTGATTAACGACCGTTTCGCTGAATATTCCGGTGAAGTGACCATCAATTTCCCAAAATTTATCTTCCCATTCCTCAAAAAATCATTTAGACAAAAAATACGTGCCAACACCGAGTTCGGTTCTTCATTCACCTATCAGGAACGACCGGAATATACTCGTGTAATTGCAGGCGCAGGATGGAAATACAAATGGACTGAACGCGGAAGCATGATTAGTCATACATTCGACTTGCTGGATGTCAGCTACATCTATCTACCGAGAATTACGGATTCTTTTTTGGATGAAATTGCTCCCGATAACCCATTGCTCCGCTATTCCTATGAAGACCACTTCATCATGCGTATGGGCTACTCATTCTACTATACCAACAAACAGCATAATGCGGGTATCGGTAATTTCGTTTTCCAGCCGAACATCTTCACTTTCCGTGCAGGTGTAGAAACTGCTGGTAACTTGCTGAACTTGATTTCCCATGCATCCAATCAAAAGAAAGACCCGAATTCACAAGCATACAAAGTATTCGGTATCCAATATTCACAATATGTAAAATTCAATCTTGACTATTCATTGGCCCACGCCTTCGACCGTCGCAATGCTTTGGTTTTCCATATCGGTATGGGTGCTGGAATTCCTTACGGGAACACGAACATTCTTCCGTTTGAAAAGCGTTTCTATTCGGGAGGAGCTAACAGCGTGCGTGGATGGTCAGTCCGCACTTTGGGACCGGGTAGCTATAACGGCAACAACACAGTAAGTTTATTTATGGAACAATGTGGTGACATCCGTTTGGACTTGAATGTGGAATATCGTGCACGCTTGTTCTGGGTATTTGAGTTGGCGGCATTCATTGATGCTGGTAACATTTGGACCATTAAATATTACGAGAATCAACCGGGAGGTGAATTCAAATTCAATAAATTCTACAAACAAATTGCAGCATCCTACGGTTTGGGACTAAGAATGAATTTCAACTATTTCTTATTGCGTCTGGACTGTGGTATGAAAGCGTATAACCCGGCAGAGGGACAAGTCAGAGTGCCATTGATTCACCCTGATTTCAGTCGAGACTTTGCACTGCACTTCTCTGTGGGTTACCCATTCTAAAATATTTTAATATGAAAAAATTAGTCATTTTCGATTTGGACGGTACACTCCTAAATACCATCAAGGATTTAGGTGTCGCAACTAATTATGCTTTAGAGAAAAACGGTTATCCAACACACGAATTGGAAAAATATCCATTCTTTGTAGGCAATGGTGTTAGCAATTTGATTAAACGAGCTCTTCCTGAAGGACATAAAGATGATGAAACCATTGCACGTTTACGAGAAGATTTCAAGGAATACTATGATGTTCACAATACAGACTTTTCAAGTGTATATGACGGCATTCGTGAATTGATTGCAGAATTAAAAGAACGCAACTTGGTATTGGCTGTTGCATCCAACAAATATGAAGAAGCCACCACAAAATTGGTGACTCACTATTTTCCGAACAACGAATTCAATATGATTTGCGGACAGTTAGACAACTTCCCTATCAAACCAGACCCATCCATCGTTTTCAAAATCATTTCAAACGTGGGCGACATTACCAAAAACAAAGTGCTTTACATCGGTGATTCAGGAGTGGATATGGAAACAGCACGCCGCGCAGGAGTGGAATCTGTTGGTGTTAGCTGGGGATTTCGTCCAATAGAAGAATTGCAATCGACAGGTGCTTGCCACATTGTCAATTCTCCTAACGAAATACTACATTATATTTAGACTTTATCGGTCTATGCCATTGCGTGACAACACACCTTGTGTATAGTAGTGTTTCACTTCTCGCATTTCAGTAACCAAATCAGCCATTTCAATTAATTCATCGGGCGCATAGCGTCCGGTGATAACCAATTCTACTTTTTCAGGTTTCTGCTTTAGAAAATCCTTGACTCTTTCCACAGAAAGTAGATTAAAATAAATGGCAATGGTGATTTCATCCAGGATTATCACATCAAATTTTCCCGATTTCATCTTTTCCAAACAATGTTGCAAACCTTGTTCAGCCATTTCTATATCTATTTTCTCAGGGTCCTTATTGATGAAACAACCGCGTCCCAACTGTTCGATTTCAATGCTGTCGCACACAGACTGCAACTTGGTTTCATTGTATTTCACACTCTTCACAAATTGTCCCACATAGACTTTCATGCCTGCAAAAACGGCACGCAACGCCAAACCAAAAGCAGCAGTAGTCTTGCCTTTTCCGTTGCCTGTATATATATGTATATAGCCTTTATCTTCCATAATAGACTTTTTCAGAAAAAATAAAGCCGAACTATGAAACACAGTTCGGCTTGTATTTTGTTTATTAATGATTAATAAGCATTTTCCAAAGATTGCAATTTAGCTTCGTTACCAAGTTGGTAATAGATATTACGCAAGATATTCTTAGCATTTTTATTTTCCGGATCCAATTCGAATGCTTTTTCCATGTAAGGAAGAGCTTCGTTGTAAAGAGGAATAAGTTTTGCTTCTTTAGCTTTAACGTATTCAGCTGGGCTCATTGATTCCATATCTTTTTGAAGAGCTACAGCTTCTTTCATGATCATACGACCAAGGTTAAATTGTGCTTGTGAGCTCTTAGCATCTTTAGCAATAGCTTCTTTGAAACAAGCGATAGCTTTGTCAGCTTCGTTCTTTTGTTCGTACATCAAACCTTTAACATTGTAAAGTTCTGAGCTGTTAGGATTCTTAACCAATGCTTCGTCAATCAATTTTTCAGCTTCATCATATTTGTTCTTGTTCAAGTTATCGTTGATCAAGATATTGATGTATTGAGGGTCTTTGTCACCATAGACAGGAAGAGCTTCTCTTGCGATAGCAACCAAAGTTTCAATATCGTTAAGGTTTGCACAGCAGCTAAGAGCATAGTCAAATGCTTCTTTTGAAGTGTTACCGTGTTTACGAGCATTTGCGAATGCAGCAACTGCACCCTTCAAATCTTCAGCTTGCCACAAAGCGATACCTTGGTACAATTCGATTTGACCGATGATAGTGTCATGTACAGCAAATTTTTCACGCTCTACAAAACCTTTGAAAGGCATTTCAGCATAAACAGTCCAGCATTCTGCTGCTTTTTTGAAATTTTTCTTGTCGTAAAGCATTGAAGCTACATTGTGATAGTCACCGTGGTGAGCAACCAATGAGTTTACAATATCTTTAGAATATTTAGTTTTAATTTTAACGCTACCGTCTTTGTTCAATTTATATTGACCGTCTTTACCCTTTTGTTTAACGCTATCCAATGGAAGAGCTGTCAAATAGTATTTGTAACCGTCCAAAAGAGCTTTACCCATCAAATCTGGATCAGCATTTTGAGGGTTCAATTGAGTTTTACCTAGAAGGTTGTCATATAGACCAAAGTTAGCCTTACCAGCTACATACCAAGTTTTAGCCTCACCTTTAGTTTCATCGTTTGTCAAGGCAGGTAAAATTTTCTCACATGCAGCTTTGAAGTCTGAATTGTAACCTCCAATTGCATGGTCAACATCTTCAACTAGTGCTTTTTGAGCAAATGCACCAAATGTTGTTAAAACGCAAAGCGCTAAAATTGAATTTCTTTTCATTTTAGATAGTTTTATTATCAATTACT
>JAHHQT010000031.1 GCA_020026215.1 Muribaculaceae bacterium | reverse complement strand
CACCTTAATTGTGCATCGTCAGAAGGAACGTCTTGAATTTTATAACCGCCTTGCTGAATTGGTTCGGGCGTTGGTCAACTCGGTCGCCGATTGCAATTTCGCGATGCAAATGATTCCAATCGCTGTCAAGCATCAAGATGACATTCTTAACCTTACAGCGTTGGATGAAATACTGAAGCTCTTTGATTAAGCCTGTTTGGGTATTCCCGATGTTGTAAATACCTTGGATGCCGACCGATGGAATTCCATGCTTACACGCTTTTTCTGCCTTTTTCTCGCCTTCCTGGACTAACAGAGTCTCGACAACACCATTTGACTGATAAATATTGCGAATATATTGGGGAATGTAAATTGTAGTTTGCGCCCCCTTGGGTGTTTGGTACTTTATAGGGCGAGCATTCATATCGAGGTGAGCTTCTGGATTTGACCACCTTACGCGGATGTAATTTTTTGGTTTACCAGCGATGCCTCGACTTGCATATTGCATTGGGTAGCCTTCCAGGTCATAATAGTAAATGACCATTTCGTCGTCATTGTTATTGACGTCGAATTGAGAGTTCACGCCACCTTTGCGAAAAGGAGAAGTTTCGTAAGTACCCGAATTGTCGGGTAGGTGAACAATTGCCTTTACATCTTCATAAGTTAGGCCACTTGCCTCGAGTTGCTTGTCGCAAAAAGATTTTTGAAAAGGGTTCTTTTTAGGTTGTTTAGGTTGTGTTTTGGGCGGTTTTCTTGAGGATTTTTCCTCTTGCAGAAAAATTCCGTAGCGGTCGGCAACGGTTTTCAAAGCCGTGACGAAATCGACTTTGTCATACACTTCGACAGCATTGACTGCGCCATTTATTGTATAACCGCAAGAAAAGCATTTGGCAATGTCTAAATTGCCTTTATGCGTCACGATTAGGCCTTTATTTGTACCTGATTTTCCGCATGAAGGACAGGTGCAATATTTGGAAGTGCCATGCCCTTTCAAGTTGGGGATAAAATCCCTTATATCCGCCGCTTGTCGAACACGCTCTATATCTTGTTTGCTGTACATGAAAAAATATTGAATTTGTGTGCATAGCGCAGAAATTCAGCAAGGCTGTGAATCCCCAATCGCTGGTACACGTTGTTGATATGGTTGTTAACAGTTGCGATGCTCAAGCAGAGAGTGTCTGCGATTGCATCTTTTTCAAGGCCATCGACGAGCAATTTGAAAACTCTTAATTCTGAAGGGCGAAGACGTGAATTGAATTGAGGGTTGCAAACAATATTTTCGAGAGGACATTCACCTCGAAGCGGGCATTGAACGTATTCAAAGTGATATCGGCCGAATTGGTCGATGTCAAAGACATTGTCAATTGCCCCAAAATTGCAACGGCAAAATCTATTCACGATTTTGTATCGGTATAGAGGAAGTAAGGGTTTGCTTTTGGCGTAAAGTTTAGCCAAGGCGCGAATTGCTTCAGGATAGTAAGAGCAAAAATCATCATATAGCTGCTGCACGATGTCTATATCGTGAGCTGTTAATCGTGATGTTTCACCGTCGGCAAAGCGATACCACAATTCATGATTAACTATATAGAATTCAATGTTTCCCACGATTAATGATTTTGGCAATTTAATTTCCTATTTCGTCAATCGCGTAAATATCTTTTTCCCGATGATTTCTTCTATCTTGTCCTTGTAAAGTTCGGGAATTCGGCAAGCACCATACTTCCAGTTGTAAACGGAATAACGATTGACTTTACAGCGTTCGACAATTTTTTGAGTTAGCAACGTCTGTTCTGCTTTTGAAAGAGTAGAATAGTAATTTGATAAGGCAACAGAGTCTTTTGTCATATTTGTATATTTAAGAAATGATTAATATATTTATGAATGCAAATTAAACATATTGACAATTTATTTCCAAATAGATTAATATAAATATACGATATGTTTAATATAAATTAACTATTTAGGCAATGAAGCACATTGGTAACACACTTTCTCAAATAATTTTTGAGAAAAATTTAAAACAAAAGGATATTGCAGAAAAAGCTGGGATAACGCCTGTATATTTCAACAAGATTTTGAAGAAGCAAGACATAGACTGTTCAATGCTTGAAAAGATTTGTATTGCGATGAAAATTTCACCTTCTATCATGTTTGATTGTGCAAGCGATGGGCATAGCATTGTAGGGAATGGAAACATACAAGCTATTAACAGCACTATTGAGCTTGATGCGAAAAAACATGAAATTGAATTGTTGAATAAAACCATTGAAGACAAGGAGAGAACAATTCAAATTCTCATGGGAAAAATCGGGACAAAATCGGGACAAGTTTCCGAATAATTAGACTGTAACAGGGTAGTTTTCAATTGCAGAAGCGTCAATCTATGGTGTAAATTAATCCAGTCACCCCGACAAAATAAAAGCATCAATGGTCGTTTGATTATTGATGCTTTTTCTATCTACGAAATGCGCAAAAATCAAGAAAAACTCACTAATTTAGCAGATGACAAGAAAAATTGTACTGAATAATCAAATTGATCGATGAATTATCTTGAACTGATAGGAACAATCATAGGGCTCGTTTACTTGTGGCTGGAATATCGTGCCAGTTTTTATCTTTGGTTTGCCAGTTTGATTATGCCTGCAATTTATGCAGTGGTATATTATCGCGCCGGATTGTATGCAGATTTTGGTATCAGTATATATTATGTCTTGGCTTCGGTCTATGGTATGCTGTATTGGGCGTTTGGTCGCAAAAAAGTTAAGAATAATGATGTTGAGGGAATTCCTATTACACACACTCCCCGAAAGCAGTATTCGATGTTGATTTTGATTACTACTTTGTTGACGGTGGTTATTGCTCAAATACTCATTCTTTTTACGGACAGTGATGTGCCTTGGGCTGACAGTTTCACTACGTCATTGAGTATAGTGGCAATGTGGATGTTGGCACGAAAATATGCTGAGCAATGGTTGGCGTGGATATTGGTAGATGTGGTTTGTACCATACTCTATATTTATAAAGGTCTTTATTTTACATCGGGACTTTATGCCCTTTATACGTTTATCGCTTACTTTGGATATTTGAAATGGATAAAATTGATAAAGAATCAGTAATAAGTTTTGACTTCGAGCCACAGGCTGTGGTATTGGGTGGCGGTAACTATCCCAAGCACATTGTACCTTTGCGTTTGTTGACGGAGAGTGAACGATTGGTGTGCTGTGACGGTTCTGCCAATCAGTTCTTGAAGATGGAAAAACATCCGTGGCGCATTGTTGGTGACGGAGATTCTTTGTCGGAAGAAGCAAGAGTTGCATTCAAGGAGATTATCCGTGTTAATCCAGATCAGGAAACCAACGACCAAACCAAGGCTGTACATTATTTGCAAAATAAAGGCTATAGTCGTATCGCCATTGTTGGAGCAACCGGGGAACGTGAAGACCATACTTTAGGAAATATCAGTTTGCTGATTGAATATATGCGACAAGGACTGGAGGTCAGAATGTTTACCGATTATGGTATGTTTGTCTCCTGCTTCGGTGACCAAAAATTCTCTTTCCCTGTTGGAACGGCTGTCTCTGTCTTTGGCTTTGGTACAAAGAAAATGAGTTCTGAAGGGTTGGCTTATCCGTTATATGATTTCAATAATTGGTGGCAGGGAACGTTGAACCATTCCACGTTTGAAACTTTTACTATTTCATGTCAAGGTGAATATTTGGTCTATGTGAGCTACGAAAATAAGAAGGTAAAATAAAATATCTTTGTTTTATGGATGAAGATGAAGAACTATATCGGGAAATGAATGAGGAAGATCCCTACTATATGGGGAGTACCGATGAAAACGAAGATTTTGAAAAGTCTTCAACTAATATATCAGATGAAAGACCTGCTCCTCAATATGAGTTTAAGCCTATAAAGTGGTGGAAAGTCGTGTTGGGCTGTCTGGCGTGGATTATAGCCATCGCCTCTGTCGTATTTGCCTGTTCGATATAATACGGTAAATGATTGGCAGAATAAATTGTTGATATTTAAATAAATTACTAGATTTGAATGTTAATAATCGACAAAATATATTTTAAAATAAATTTTTTAACCCTTAAATTTTTACTATTATGGACAATGATAAGTTTAAATCTCCATTTTTTACTTTTTTGAATCCTGTATTAAAGGCTGTTGATGACGGGCTGTTTTATGGAAAACCCTTTATGTGGCTTTATATTATTTTAGCTGCATTAAACTTGTTCATACCATTTGTTGTACTTGCCACTGCTATTAGAGCCGGAATTTTTGATACTGAGGGTAGCTTGATTCTCGGATTCCTTATTATGTTTATTATTATTTGTGACTTGTCTTGGTTTGGAGCTCAAATCTGGTGGAATCGAAGTGCAAAAGTAGCTGATATTGCAGATAACAATGCTGAATTTGTTGCAATTCCTGTTTTCTCTCATTTTGTGCAGACATTTGGAGAATGGATGGGGATGTGGCTCGGTATAGGAGGATTTTTTGTTTCTTTGACCATCTCTTTATTTATGGCGGGCTATTCCTATGAATTGTCAACTTTAGGTCTGTCTGGAATAGGTCTTATGGGATGTATTATTTATCCAATTTATGGATTTATTACAATAGTTGTTGCTCGTGTATTCGCTGAAATGCTTCGAGCATTGGCTGCAATTGCCAATAATACTAAAAAGGAAAAAGAACAACGGAATGTTACATCTGAGAGTGTTGAGGAAACTTCTGAAAAAGCACTTGAAACAAACGAAGAATGATTTTTTGAACAATATGAATAAAGACAGGGCTGTATCCTCAGTCCTGTCTTTTTATTAACTTGTCCTATCTTTTAATAAGCTAGGCTGCGGCTCGGGAATAAAAAAATGGACAAGTTCCTTTTTTATTTCGCTCGCCTTGCACTATCTTTGCAGAAATTAGATAAAAATGCGCATTGATATAATCACAGTTTTGCCGGAGATGGTTGAGCCTTCGCTAAACTGTTCTATTCTTAAAAGAGCTCAAAATAAAGGACTTGCACAACTCGTAGTACACGATTTGCGCGACTATACTCTCGACAAACATCGTCGTGTTGATGATTATCCGTTTGGGGGTGAGGCCGGTATGGTGATGCAAATTGAACCTGTTGACCGTTGCATCAGTGAGTTGAAATCACAACGTAATTATGATGACGTGATTTTCATGACTCCTGACGGTGAACAATTTACCCAAAAAATGGCGAACAAAATGTCAATGAGTGAGAATCTCATCATCCTTTGCGGTCACTATAAAGGTATCGATTATCGTATCCGTGAACATTTGATTACCAAAGAGATAACCATTGGAGATTATGTGCTTACAGGCGGTGAATTACCGGCTGTAATTGTGACAGATGCCATTGTCCGTTTGATACCTGGTGCTATTGGCGACGAACAGTCTGCTTTGAGTGATTCATTCCAGGATAATTTGCTTGCTCCTCCTATCTATACTCGTCCTGCCGAATATAAGAGCTGGCGTGTACCAGACATTCTATTGTCGGGTCATGAGGCAAAAATAGATGAATGGAGATATAATATGTCGTTGGAACGTACACGACAATTACGTCCTGATTTATTGGATGAATAAATGTTGCTATTGTTATGTGGAAAAATTGGATTGAACGTGTCAAAAAGGTAAATCTCTGGCTGATAATTCTTGTCGTCGTAGGACTTTACATTGCTTTCTTCGGGGAACACAACTACACTGAAATCATGGAATTAGAACGTGAAATCAAAGAGTTGAAAACCGAAATCAAGGCAATGAAAGATTCTTGCAGTATCTATGAATTGAAGTTGAAGCAGTTGGAAACAGACCCTGAGACTTTCGAAAAGATTATTCGCGAACAATACCAGATGAAACGTCCTGAAGAGGATTTATATATTGTTAAAGAAAAATAGTTTGGCTATGACAAAGACAAAAAAAGAAAGTTTACTAAATATATTCCTGTCAGTGGCAATGATATTGTTGCTTGTTACTGCATTTTTGCCCTTAATCGGTATCAGTAACGAGTGGTTGCGCTATACTTTTGCGTTTGGTGCAGTCTTGGCTGTCGTTGTCCGTTTGTTGCAACGTGTGATGTATCGTAAGGACAAAAGTTTGGGCTTGCGTGTGCGCCGTTTGCTTCATCTTGAATTCTGGTCATCGTTGAGTTATGTGGTTTCTGCCTATTTCTTGGTTAGCGACCCATATCACTCTGATTGGTTGGCATTTTTGCTAATTGGTGCGGTAATTCAAATTTATACTTCGTTCATGGTTCCTTATGCTGACAAAAAGGACAAGCAAAACCGTGGCGAAAATGTGGGTAAATAGGTGAATTTTTGATTTTTACACGATAAAAAAACTTAAATAAGCCGTCTGTAAACAAAACACATCCTTAAATTCGTGGTAATTTAGGTGTTATTTAGTACTTTTGTACGATAATGGAATTAAGTGTAGCTATAGATCAAGGTAATTCGTCCGCCAAAATCTCGGTGTTTTCCGGAGATGAAAAGGTGGGGTCGAAGCGTTTTGAAAATTTGACTTTGCAAGAATTGGATGAATTTTTGTCAAACTATTCAGATGTAACCTGTGCAGTCTATTCTTCTGTTGTCGGGGATGACCAAAGCATCATTGCTCATTTGAAAAACCGATTCGGGAAATGCTACGTGCTTAATCACCTTATGCCTATGCCTCTTGAAATTGGCTATGCCACTCCTGCTACATTGGGACACGACAGAATAGCCGCAGCTGTAGGGGCAGTTCATCTTTGCGGCGAGCAAAACTTGCTGGTGGTGGATTTGGGTACTGCCATTACTTACGATTTTGTTGAAGGTGGCAAAAAATATGTCGGAGGAAACATCGCTCCCGGTTTGAAATTGCGTTTCAAAGGATTGGCTGACTATTGTGTGGCCTTGCCGAAGGTGAATTTTGAAGGGGATGTGCCGATGTTGGGCTATGACACACCGACTGCAATCCGTTCAGGTGTGGTGATGGGCGTTGTGTCGGAAGTGGCACAAATGGCCGTACAGCTTGAAAAGTGTTATGGCAAAGTGAAAGTGGTTTTAACCGGAGGGGACTGCAATCTGATTTCTGACAAGTTGCAAGACTTTGACGTTGAAATCTATGATGATTTAGTTACGATTGGATTAAATAGAATATTACAATATAATGAACAATTATAAAAAAATACTTTCTGCGATAGCTATAGTTTTGTTGTCGTCAGTTTCTGCGTTTGCACAGAAGGAGCAATCTCCTTATTCTAAATTTGGATATGGTATGTTGGGCGAATATGCAACCAGCATGCAAAGAAATATGGGTGGTGTAGGTATTGCCATGACAAGCAGCCGTCAAATCAATATGATGAACCCTGCTTCTTATGCCCAAGCTGACTCTTTGTCATTGATTTGGGATATTGGTTTGGATATGACCCGCCTATGGTCAAAGGAAAACAACGAAACAGGTAAATCATTCGGAGGTGGTTTGGACTACATGACTTTGCAATTTCCTATTTGTAAAATTGTGGGTGCAAGTGTCGGTTTGGTTCCCTATTCTTCAGTTGGTTACTCATTCGGTGGCGAAGTAAAGGACGAGAAAGACCGCCTTTTGGGTCGTTCTACATTCTCGGGAATCGGTGGTTTGAACGAATTGTATTTCGGTGTCGGTGTAGAACCTATCAAGGGGTTGAGCATCGGTGCGAACTTTTCTTATTTGTTCGGTACAATCATCAATGACTCTTACGTTATCCAAGACGGAGGTGCAGCAAACACCTTATTTGAACAATCTATGGAAATCCGTGACTGGAATGTGCTTGTCGGTTTGCAATATACGTTGAACATAAAAGAACTTCACAAAATCACTTTGGGTGCTACTTATTCTCCTAAGAAAGATTTCCGTGGCAAGACTTGGGGCGTTTACTATGATGTGAATTCTGACCAAAAACCAGATACTGTAGGACATTCAAAAATGAACGGTCAATACAGTAAGCCAAATGCATTCGGTGTAGGTTTGAGCTATACTTACAACGATAAAATTACAGTAGAAGGTGACTTTACTTACCAAGATTGGGGTAAAGCAAAATACGAAGGTTTGAAGGATGACAAAGGTAATGTTATCCAAGATAAGACTGAATTTGACAATCGTTGGAAAGCTGCTTTAGGTTTCCAATATACTCCGAAAGAACGTGGTAACTACTTCCAACGTATGTCTTACCGTTGTGGAGCTAACTATACCCACGACTATATTATGGTGCGTGGCAACAATACTAAAGTTTACGGAGCTGCCATCGGTTTCGGTTTCCCGACAATGGGCTCAAAAACTATCTTCAACTTAGGTTTTGAATACAAACACCGTGTCGCTTCTCCAGCATCTAACTTGGTGTCTGAAAACTATTTCAACATTACAGTGGGTGTGAACTTCAACGAATTTGCTTTCTGGCGTAATAAAATTCGTTAGTGGATAATATGGGAAAATTCCGCAACATATTTTTGCTGTTCTTCTTCGCTTCGTTGGTTTTCACCGCCTGTAATACAAAGACGGAAACTGAAACTATCGATGTTGAAGTTGATCCTGACAGTTTGCCGACCATGGTCACTCGCGATGTGAAGACACTCATCAGTGACTCAGGTATGACTCGTTACCGCATTACAGCAAAATTGTGGCTGGTTTATGATAAGGCAGAAATTCCTGTATGGAAATTTCCTGTAGGATTGTTTATTGAAAAATTTGACGATAACTTTAATGTGGATGCTCATATCAAATGTGATTCGGCAACCTATTTTACTCGCGATGAATTGTGGAGACTTGACGGTGACGTTGAGATTAGAAACCTGCAAAAGGAACTTTTCCTGACAGAACAGATTTTCTGGTCACAAAAGAAACACAAAGTCTATTCCGATTCATTTATACACATTGAAAAAGATGATAGAATTATCGAGGGCTACGGATTTGATTCTAATGAACGCTTGACGGTTTACGAAATCAACCGACCTTCCGGTATATTCCCAATTGAAGAAAGACGCACCATGTCTGTCGATACCGTTCCTACTTTTGAGAAAGAACCGATGGCGGCAGTTGAAAAATAAGATTATTAAAAGAACACAATATAAATGGATTTTTACACAGCACTTGTCATCACTATTATTTCGATAGCATTTTCTGCCTTCTTTTCAGGTATGGAAATTGCGTTTATCTCTTCCAATAAGGTGAGGGTAGGTCTTGATTCTAAGAAAAAAGGTTTGACCAACCATCTGATTAATTTCTTCTATACCCATCAGGATATGTTCATTTCCACTTTGCTTGTGGGGAACAATATCATGTTGGTTATTTACGGTATGGGGATGGCGGTATTGCTTGAACCTGTCTTGGCGTTGATTTCTACGAACAGTGCATTTATCCTTTTTGCACAAACCATTATTTCTACCTGTATCATTTTGATTACCGGTGAATTTGTGCCGAAAACAGTGTTCCGTATCAATCCGAATATGTCTTTGCGACATTTCTCCTTGCCTTTGTGGATTATCTACTATTTGCTGTATCCTATTTCCTGGTTGGCTTCCTTCTTGTCAAAAGGCATCATGCGCTTGTTTGGGGCGAAGAGTGATACCAAGAAGAGTGTATTGCTCACTGTGGGCGAGTTGGACGACTATATCCAGCAGACTATCGAGGATATGAAAAACGAGAAAAAGAATGACAAGAAAGGGGATGACAACGAAGATATTGAACATGAGGTGAAGATTTTCCAAAATGCTTTGGACTTTTCTACCACCTATTTGCGCGACTGTATGATTCCTCGTAACGAAATTGTAGGTGTGGATATTGACGAAACAGACACAGCTGCCTTGCGTGAGAAATTCATTTCTTCGGGATTGTCAAAGATTATTGTTTATCGCGAAGATATTGACAATGTGGAAGGGTATATCCATGTCAGTGAAATGTTCAATTCCAACAAGGACTGGAAGACTTGTATCCGTCCTGTCCAATATGCCCCTGAATCCATGCTTGCCAATAACATGATGCGTAAGATGCTTGCCGATAAGAAGAGTATTGCTATCATTGTGGACGAGTTTGGAGGTACATCAGGTTTGGTGACTTTGGAAGACTTGGTAGAAGAAATTTTCGGCGATTTCGAAGACGAACATGACAAGGCTCGTTTCATTGCAGAGGAGATTTCAGAGGGTGTATATCAATTCTCAGGTCGTATCGAGATTGAGGATATCAATGATCGTTTTGACTTGAATATCCCTGAAAACGACGAATACCAGACTTTGGCAGGCTATATTTTGTATAACCTTGAAAGATTGCCACAACAGGGTGATATTTTCGAAATTGAAGACTTGTCGTTTGTGGTACTTAAAAAGACAGCTACAAAAATTGACTTGGTACAAGTGAGCAAAATCCAGCCGAAGGACGAAAAGGACAAATAATCCGTAACTTTCCCGTTAACAAGCAAAAACTGGCAATTTGCTTTTTGTCGATTACTTTACATTTCATTTTGAACATACTTAGGTATTAATTCCATTATTTTTGACATCAAATTTTGCCGGAAAAATCACCAAAAGTTGGGATTTTTGATGATTATACCTAATAATACCGATATATAAGTATGTTTTTCCCTATTAGAATACCTAATATTGAGTATTGTAAACTCTCAATATAAGATGTAATTTTGAATCGTAATAAAAAGAGAATTTATTACGAATCTAAAAATGGAATATAGATAGTGCGTGGTGCATAATCCTACTCATAAAGATGAGGTTTCGAGTAAGCTTCATAAAACATAAATTTAGAGGATTACAATGGATAAAATGTTAGTTATTTTCTATTAGTTTGTTAATCAGTGTTTTGTAATTATCCGTAATCCCTTGTTTAAATTTTTTAGATATTATTATTTTGTTTAGCAAAGCCCGCAAGGAACTCTGAAATCCGAGCGGGCTTTTCTAATGTCTATATCAGGACATAACAGTGTTTCCCTGAATCATTACTGTTATTACAAAAATGTAAGTGTTGGATTTTTTCTTAATGCTGTGTGTAAAAAAATTGTCAGTGGCTTTATTAATACAACACGTCGTTTTTAATATAATTCTAATAGAAATAAAAATAAAAATTGTCAGCGGCTTTATACCAACACTAAATAAATACTAATAGAAATAATATCTTTAAAAATTCACTTTATGAATTTGATGTAGTGACATATTTTATGCAGTTCAAAAATTTCTAACAAGGGGTTTGATGTAGTGGCAGGGGAGTTTTGGGCTTCCAACTGTAGTGGCATTAAATCTATTGTAAGTTATCGGTTTTTATGTCCTATAACACTCTTCTTTGAGGTTGGACCCTATTTACCAATTTCCACTGCTAAATTATGTATAATTTTTAAACCCTACAAGGGAATCTTTCTAAAATAAAATTTGTGCAATCCCGTGTTTTAGTAGAAAAAAGTCAAGTTTAAGCATCAAAAAAGATAATTAAAGCCTCCTGTTTTTATCTTGAAATATTCATTGCAATCCGTTTATATACAAGGAAATATATGTGATTTATAGTGCGTGGAAAGGAATCCTCTGATTTAAGTCCGAGTATTCCTGTTTATATTCAGTTGATATTTAACGATAAGTAAACTTATTTAGAGCTAATTATATTTTGTGAGTAACGGTATTGCTCATGCTGGCGCTAAATTTGCAAATGTGATAAAAGTCTGCAGAGAATTTATGGATATCTGAGAAGATAATACATACTTAATCGGAATTTAGACTGTAAGTTTATTAGAATTGGTTAGACGTAGGAAATTATTAATGACGAATGATTGAATTTAAGTCTATAGTATTGTCAGACTACTATTACTATTTCCCTTGTCGACGAGAGGTCGATAAGGTTTTTCTGAAAAACAAAAACGCCACCAAAGACTCGTTTCTTTGGTGGCGTTTGTATTTTAGGGATAATTAGAGGTTATCGGACAATCAATTTTGTGGTTTTTACAGCTCCTGCTTCAGTAACGTTCATCACGTAGATGCCAGCTTGAAAATTTTGTGTGGAAATTGTAGCATTTCCTTCAATGGCTTCTGTCAATACTTTTGTGCCATTGGCTGCGAAGATGTTGACTTCTGCTTTACCTTCAGCAACTACGTTGATATTTTCGCCTGCATTGACAGGGTTTGGATAAACCTTGATAGATGAGATTTCAACGAAATTGTTTTCGATACCGCCCATTTGTGGGTACACAGCTACGAATGAAGGAACGGAGATAGAAAATTGAGTGTCTTTCTTAGATGGACCCATGTCGAAACGAAGACTGTTGATTTGGATAGGATAGATACCTATATCTTTAGGATCGCACCAGTCAGACAAATTCAATTCAAAGGTTGTTGGGGTGTTTTGTGGCAATGTTTTGGTAGTAAATACCCAAGATGCGATACGTCCGCCGATGGCGTTTTCAGCATTCATTGAAACTTTCTTGATAGTAGCGTTGCCTGGGTTGACAGTGATTCTGATAGCTTCTGGCAAACTCCAGATGACCATAGGACGTTCTACTGAGATGTAAGCGCCACGAGCTGCGCCGTTGCCTGTATAGTCCAATTTGAAACCATCTTCAAGTTCTGCGATAGTGATGCCCTTACCGCCTGTTTGTTTCAATTTCCAGTCATTTGGGAATGTCGGATAATTGACAGGCATTGTTGTTGCGGTAGGAATTTCAACTTTTACGTTCAAGTTCCCTGAAAAAGAACCGATAGCGCCATTAACAACTGCTGTTCCGTTTTTCAAACCTTTCAATATACCTGTTGTTGCACCGATAGATGCCACTTCTTCATTGTTGGATTTCCAAACCAATGCTGATGGGTTTAGAGGAAGGTCCTTTTCAAGTACTGTTGCCAATACTTCAACCGGATATTCGCGTTTGTTGTCAATGACTACGTTCGAGAGGCGGATTTTTGCCTTGTCACTGGGAGAAACTGTTACAGGTATTGAAACCGGTTTGCAGTTTTTGAAAGTAGCAGTCAAAGCTGTGCTACCGTTGTTGTCACCATAGAATGTTGCTCCATCGTTGATGATTTTGCCCACTTTAGGGTCGCAGGACAATTTTACACCTTGTACGTTAGTGTCCACCAAAAGACCGGCTTTATTGTATCCGTAGAATACAGGAGTATAGATACCGTATTTAGGGAAGTTCATCGCCCAGTCCTTGAATTGTATTTCAGTTACGATAGAGTCATTGCCTTCAGTTTTTGCCACGCAATAGATACCGTTGCCTACAGCACGTTCCTTACCGTCGCTCGGTACGTTCATTGCTCCGAAGTCTCTCAAGAACAAAGATGAAGAACCGCCACCGTCGATGTTAATGGCATAGTCAGCGCCTGCCCAAATCATCATGTCTGCCAATTCGGAATACATGGCACCGCTTGAAATAGGAGAACGTCCGTCAACAACAGCCAAGATAACTTTGCCGTGATCTTTGGTATAACCTACCATTGTACGTGGGTGACGTGCCTTGTCGCCAAGTTGAACAGGTGCACCGTTTCTTACGAAAATCACGTTACCGCCCAAACCTTGGCAAATGCGAGGAGTGATGTTGTTGTGGTCGTTAAGAGATTGGTTGAACATGATTTCAACAATATCGCCTTCTTTCAATCCTTTTACTACTGCTTCAGAAGTTCCGTTGGCAGCTAAAACAGCTTGACCTTCTACAATCATTCGGTTACCAGTTGTGGAAGCTTTGCCAACTACTTTCGCCTTGATAGGAGCGTTGACCAACCATTTTTCGTTTGGAAGAAGTTCCAAGGCAATTTCCAGTGTTCCTGCAGGAGTGTGAGTGAAATTTCCCACTGTGCTGTTGAACAATACCAATTGATTTGTATTGATATGTCCGTTCACATGGCTAAGAGCGATTGGAGCTTGGTCGTTGATTTTGATAGTTTCGTTACTTTTAACGAAAGAGATATAAGGATTGGCATCTGTATCCATATAGAATAAAGGCCATGGATCGTAAACGTCGGCAGACATTACACCGTTTTGGATAGTAGTGTTTGACGGAGTTCCGATTTCTCCGCTTGTTGCCCAGAAGTCACCATTGACTGCTGCGAAATAAGTCTCTTTTTCGTTGGTTTTGCGATTAGCGTGAGAAGAAATCCATTCACATCCGATGACAGTGTCGCGTCCCAACTCTGTACGGATTTCAACATTCGGTTGCTTGGTTTCTACTGCCAAGTAGAATGTGCGGAAAGTGTATTTTTCACCGCTGAATTTGATAGATGTGTAGTATGCGCCCGGTCCCACTTTGGTGTGCTGAAGGGTATCTACAGTGTACTCTAAGTTATCAATGATAGTCGTGTAAGCTGCATGAGATACACTCATTGATAAAATTGTCAATAGTACGAGGAGTAATGATTTTTTCATATTAATATAGTATTAAATTTTTAAAATGGCTTAATTATTATAATGCAAATATAGGGAATAAATATTGTAATCCGCTAAAAATATAGATGAAAATATAAATGAAATTATGGTGCCTGTATTAAAAATATAAGGCATTATATATTTTATAGAAAACTTGGTGAATGAATGGATTATTTTGATTAATTTAGCACTAAATTAATATAGTCCTAATCAATAAAACCATAGATTAAAAAATGAAAAAAATCTTTACCTTTTTATTATCTGCATTTGTAGTTTCCCTATCTGCAAATGCAGGCACAATATGGAATGTGCAAGACCGTGAATTCAATGTCGATACTTTGCAGCATTTTAAAATCGGCCCGGGAACTACAATGACCAAATTGAAGTTGGACGGGCCTAAAAAACTTAGAATTATCTATACGACTTCTGACCTAAACAATGCCAATCTTCAGGTGAGAGCGGTGAAAGGTCAAGACCGCTACAGTGGTGGCGAAGTGGTTTCTAGTATGGCGCTACGTAGCTCGGAAAAAACAGGAGACTTGTATTTTGCAGGAGTCAATGCCGACTTCTTCAGTTCGGGAGGCCCTATCGGTCGTGTGGCTGTTGATGGCGAGATCTATCGTTCCGATGGTGCCGAAACTTGGGCTTCATTTGGTATCTCTGATGACAAACAGCCAGTTATTGCCGCTCAAAATGAAATTATCTGCATTATGAGAGCTGGCGGTGTGGAATATCCCGTTCATAAAATCAATGCTACTCGCGGCGAAAATGATTTGGTGCTATATTCTGAAAAGGAAGGAGCAACTACAGGAACCAATGCTTACGGAACAGAGATTGCTCTAATGCCTGTCGATGGTAAGACTAACTTGTTGGGACGTACTGTCAAAATGAAAGCCGTCTCTGTATCAGAACCGAACAAAGGCAGTATGGCTATTCCTAATGGAGGATTTGTCCTTTCCGGTCATGGAACAAGTGCTTCAATCGTTGCTTCATTGGCAAAAGACCAGAAAGTGGAATTCTCTACTTGGGTGAAATATGATGGTGTGGACTGTACAACCATTACACAAATGGTAGGTGGTCTTCCAGTAATTTTGAAAGACAATCAGATTTTGGAAACACAAAATGCTTTGGATCACTTGACCAGCAATCATCCCCGCACGGCTGTCGGTTACAACAAGAAAAACCAATTGGTACAAATGGTGGTGGACGGTCGTAGCTCCATTTCGTCAGGCTGTACTTCCAAAGAATTGGCAGGTTTCATGCAGTTGGTTGGATGTACCGAAGCCTTGAACTTTGATGGTGGAGGTTCCTCAACTATGTACTGTGGCCCTTATCTGGGTGTACAGAATGAACCTAGTGGCGGACTTGAACGTGCTGTTACCGATGGTTTGTTCCTTGTGACAAAAGGTAATCAAAATGATAATGCTATCACCACTTTGCAATTCAAGGATGCCGGAGAAGGCCGAACAGTGCAATTGCCTCAATTTGGTATCTATACTCCCGATTTTATGGGATATAATAAATCTGAAATTTTGGTCAATACGAAAGTTGAAGGTGTGAAACTTTCCTTGGAAGGCGACAACCAGAAATATGGTGAAATCATTAACAATGGCACTACTCTGTATGTTACTGCCGCAGAAGGCTCTTTCTCATTGACTGCTACTTACAATGGGGTGAAACAAAGTGTACCTGTCGTGATTAAGGCGGGAACAGTTTCTTTCAAGGACACTAAAGTATTGATTGACAATTATCGTGAATTTAAGGTAAATGTGGAATCTTCCATTCTTGAAAATAAAATGCCACTTGACAACCGTGCTTTGGCTTGGGCTTCTGAAAATACAGACATCGCTACCGTGGACAACGGAACAGGTATTGTTCATGGTGTTGCCAATGGAAATACAACTATCAGTGGTTCTCTCGGCGATTTTGTTGGCAAGATGGATGTGACTGTGGAAATCCCTACAGCTGCCAGTATGCCTGTTTTCTATCCGACGTTTCCAACGGATGCCGTTGTGAAAATGTTGGGCGGTAAAGGTCAAACTATTGTGGAATCAGAAAAGGGATTTAAGGTAACTTATACAGGGACAGGTGTAGCTCGTGGAGCATACATGACATTGGAAGCCCCTCAAATGGTTTGGAGTTTGCCTGAATCATTTCGTATCACAGTAAATCCAGGAATGGTTACCATTAAGAAAATTTCAATGAATGTTGAAAATGCCAAGGGCGAACGTATGCCTTCTTGGGTTTTCACTAATGAAACTTTGGCAAACAACACCAACTCCACTTTCATCTTGAATTTGAAAGAATGGTGTGATATACAGGATGCCACTGTTTATCCTATAAAAATCAATAGTGTTCGCTTTGATATGGGCGCATCGAAAAAGGATGACTCCTTTACAATAGATGTTCCTGAATTTACAGCCGTTTATCCGCAATTCGGCGGTGTGGCTGAAAATATTGTTGCTCAAAATGCCGTGAAAGTTTATCCGAATCCTGTGGCTATGGGAGAAAGAGTGAATGTCGCCTATGAAGGACATGCCGTTGTCGGTGTGTATGCCTTGAATGGAGCACAGGTGTTGCATCAGGAAATTGATGGTAACAGTTTGATTTCAACCAGAAATATTCCTGCTGGAATCTATTTGATTAAAGTTGTGTCAGAAAATGAAACTTTTACATCTAAATTAATTATTAAATAAAAATCATTCTTATGAAAAACTTGAATTTAAAACTTGTATCACTCAGTTTATTACTGATTCCGGTTTGTCTGTTCGCAAAGAATACGATAAACATCGGTGGTACAGAGTATGGAGTTGATACTTTGGTCTATAAGCACAATGTCGGACCAGGAACAAAATATGCTTTTTATAACTTGCCTGACCGCCCTTTGACTTTGCACGTTATGGAAGTGGATTTGAACAATCCTTATGTGGAAATCGAAACTTGCTTGTCAGGTGATAGCGCTGTTGCCACAGAGCAACCATCACACATGTATGCACGCAATGACTATCCTGGTCATGACATGATTGGTGCAACAAACGGTGACTTCTATCAATTTCATGACCCTATCGAAATTGGTATTCCTCGTAGTGGTCAATACCGTAATGGGGAATGTGTGACCAACCCTGTAGGCCGTGTGTCATTTATCCTTTCATCAGACCGTAAGGGTTATGTGGACAATGTGAACTTCAACGGTACTTTGACCAGTGGTGGCAAAACCACTCGTCTTCATGCAGTGAATATGCAACGCTTGGAATGGGAAGATACCAAAGGTGACTTCATGTTGCTTTACACCAATAGCTATGGTAAATATTGTCATAAATCAGAAGGTGGAACAAAAGCTATTATCCGTCCAAAAACAGGCAACTTGTTCTTCTCTTCCAACAAAGATATTGAATGTGTAGTTGAATCAATTTTTCCGAATCCAGGCATTTCACCAATTCCTGAAAATGCAGCTGTACTTTATGGTGTAGGTCCTTCAGAAGACTATTTGAAAGGTTTGAAAGCAGGAGATGCCATTACAGTTCGTTTGGGAACTACTATGGTTTACCAACCGGGAGAAGTGGTTGACTTCAAGGAACAAGTTGGAGGTAGTAATGAATACACTTTGTGGCATGACCAACCTTGGGGTGACAAGAATACCCAACACCCTCGTACTGCAATCGGTGTATCTAAAGACAGAAAAACTATCTATTTCATAGCTATTGACGGTCGTCAGGCTATTTCAGCAGGAGCATCTATCGAAACTATCGGTCAATGCTTGAAATTTGTAGGTGCTTATGATGGTGTTAACCTTGATGGTGGTGGCTCAACTTGTATGGTAGTCAACAAAAAAATTGTCAATAGTCCGTCAGACGGTAAAGAGCGTGCCGTTGGTAATGGTATGTTGATTTTCTCAAAAGCTCCGCAGGATGATGCTATCGGTATC
>JAHHQT010000030.1 GCA_020026215.1 Muribaculaceae bacterium | reverse complement strand
GGATGTTACAGAATATCCAGGCCACCAGCAGTTACCTTGTACATTTTTCAATTCACGTGACAATTGGATTTTGTGGTCCAATTGAGTAGGGTTCTTTGAAGGTGCCAAGTCGGCGCTATCCATGGTACGGACTACGCTTTGACCGATATACATGTGACGGCCGTTGGCATTGTTATTCCACCAGTAAGCCAACTTCAATGAAGAAGCCACTTTCTTTTCCAATGACCAGTAAAGTTGAGGCAACATATAGTCCACCCAACCTTTTTCTGTCCATAGCAATACGTCTGCATAAAGTTGGTCGTAGTTTTGCAAACCATTGGTGTCGCTACCACGTTTGTCGCTACTTTGGTTTCTCCAGATACCAAATGGGCTGATACCCAATCTTACCCAAGGTTTGTTGGCCATAATCACTTTGTGCAAGCCTTCAATCAAAAGGTTGACATTGTGACGGCGCCAGTCGCCACGATTCATGCCTTTGCCGTATTTTTTGTATGATTTAGCATCAGGAAATTCCTTGCCTTCAACTGGATAAGGATAGAAGTAGTCGTCCATGTGGATAGCATCAACATCATAGCGGGTGATGATATCTTTCACCACTTCTTCGATGAATGCTCTATTTTCTGGCAATCCCGGATCGAAATACATCTTGTTGTCGGCGTATTTCACAAAACGTTCAGGATGTTGATAATAGATATGATTTTTAGGAAGAACTTCGCCTTTTGAAGTAGTGACGCGGTAAGGGTTCAACCATGCGTGCAATTCCATACCACGTTTGTGCGATTCTTCAATCATGAATTGCAATGGATCCCAGAATGGTACAGGGGCTTGACCTGCTGTTCCTGTCAAGAAACGGCTCCAAGGTTCAAGGTCTGATTTATAGAAAGCATCGGCACTTGGACGAACTTGGAAAACGCAAGCGTTGCAACCTGCTGCTTGTAATTTGTCCAATTGGTCAATCAAGTAGGCTTGTGTTTCTGCCGGATTCATTTTGGCATACTGACTTTGACCTACAGTGTGTACCCATGCGCCTCGAAATTCTGTTTTGGGATTTTCTGCTGCCACGTTGCAACAAGAAGCAACCGCTAATGCAGAAATTAGAAGTAATTTTTTCATCTTTAAATTGAATGTTTTTTTATGTTTAGTTTGTAAGTTGCTAAGTTACGACTATACTTTCAATTGACAAAAAGCACAACGGATTTTTGTCGGTTATGGTCGGTAATTTGGCTGAATTCTGTCTGTGAATTAGACGGAACTTGTGCATGAAGGTTTAAAATTCGGGATTTTGACGGTTTTGAAGAGGCTTTGGTAGGGTAGATTTTTAGGTGTTAAATTAGGTCTGTTTGAAGAATAATTTTTGTGGAAAGTACCACTATTGCTCTTTGTTTTCTGTATCTTTGTAAAAACATACATGCGTGTTGTTGACGCATAAAACGACTGATTATGATGAAAAAATATGATATCAAAATTTCTTTGTTCACTCTGTTGTGCTTCCTGCTTGTAGGTTGCGGTGAGAAATACAACGAATTGATTACAGGTTATGGCGATTTGGAAATGCAACTTTCTGTCAATCCTTCTGTGGAAGGCATTGCAGGGGCGGAGTCACTGACCCTGCCTGCACCGATTGAGCAGGATTTCAGTATTACGGCCTATAATTTGACAACTGGACTTACCAAACGTTGGGATAATATTCAGAAATTCAATAAAGGCCACAAGAAGTTGGCGGTCGGTCAATATGAGATTACAGCACAAAATTATAAGACGTTATACGACCAAGTGTATAGCTTCGACGATAAAGTTGAGGTGGAAATTCGAGACTCTGAATTGAGCCAAGTTGCCTTTGACTGTACCGTTGCCAAAGTGGTGTTCTCTGCCACTAATCCAGAGTTGGAAGGCTCTGGCTTGAAGCGTTTTGACTTGAAACTGAAATCTGGCGATGACTACTACAAAATCATGGACGACAACTATGAGGCAATGAATCCTGGCAAGGTAAGAGCGGAAATTACATTGGAAGACCTTTCTGGACGTAGTGTGACTTTCTCTCCTTTCACTATTGATAATGCCAAACGCGGATGCCACTATCATATTCAAACATCTTATAATAAGGAGGAAGGTGTGATGTCGTTTGCCTATGACGAGGAAACTGTTGCCGACCCTATCGAAATGATGGTGAGCAAAGATTTGTTTACCATTTGTTCTCCGACTATTGAATGTACAGGACTGAATGAAAGCGGTGCGATTGAAATGTTTGAAACAGGAGGCTTCAGCCAACCGGTAAATGCTAAAATCATAGCTCCGGGTGGCTTGAAACAACTGTTGTTCACCGTCGTTTCAGACGACTATCCTGAAAATCCATTCCGCTTTGAAACGGATTTGTTGACTTATGATGCCGCTAAATTGGCAGAATTGGGATTGGTGTTGAATGGCGTGACTATCGGTGCTAAGGAAGCGGATGTGGATTTCTCTGATTTCTTGTCCAATCTTCCTGCCAACCTTGTTTCACATGCTCATAGAGTGGTTTTACAGGTGATTGACAACTTTGGCCGTATGGCAGAAAAGCCGATGTGTTTTGATGTGACCGTCAAACCTATCAGCTTGACTATGGACAAACCTGCTCCTATGGAAATTGATGCAAAGTCGGTGACTTTGACCGTCGGTTACAATGGTGGTAAGGTCGATAAATACATTACATTGCAACACTACAACGGTAAGGAGTGGTTGCCTTTGGAAGTGGAGAAAATTGAAAAAATAGAGGAAGGCAGATACCATTTCACTATCCATCTTCCTGTCATCAATACAGTGTTGGTAATTCGTGCTATTTTCAAAGACGGAATCAAGGTGACTGAGCCGAATATTTTGCGTCGCATCATACCGGAATATACTGTTACTTGTGAAAACGAGAACGTGTGGTCTTCAAAAGTGGACTTGTTTATCAATACGGAGAATATTGAGCGTCTGTTGCCTTATTTGTCTGTGCTCATCCGCAACAATTCCAACGAGGAATGGCGACCTGCCGTTATCGAACGCGTGAAGGAGGAAAATCGTTTGACAATTTCTACGTTGATACCGTCAACACCTTACGAAATTTGGGTAACAGGTGATGGTGCTGAAGGTGACATTATCAAAGTAAAAACTGAAGATGCCGTTGATTTGCCAAACGGTGACTTTGAAGAGGTTAAGGAAACAATCAATATCGAAAAAATAAATTGTGGCGGTAAGTATTCCAACCAAAACAGTTGGATGCCAACCTACAACGTGACTTCCTATCAGGTGTCGGAGCCGTTGTTCTGGAGTTCTGTGAACGACAAGACTTGTTCCCACCACGCCAAGAATGAAAACACATGGTTCAAAGTACCGACTACTGAAGTGTTGAAAAGCGGTCACATGAGTGCCTATAGTATACGTTTGAGAAATGCAGGCTGGGATATTCACGGTGTTGACCCTATACGAGACTCTCGTACGGACGAAGAATATTACAGCCGTAACGTGCCGAACATACCCAACCGTTCTGCAGGAAAGTTATTTTTGGGCTCTTACAAGTTTAATGCTGACGGCACTGAGGAATATAACGAGGGAATCAGTTTCAGTTCACGTCCTACTGGCGTTGCCGGCTATTACAGTTACACACGCAGTATCTACGACAACAACGAGTATGGTTATGTCCATGCCCGCGTTTTGAGCGAAGAAAATGGTGAGGAAATCGTGATTGGTGAAGGAATCGGGCTTTTGAGTCCTTCCACCTCTTTCACTACATTCCTTGTACCGATTGAATATAAAATTAGAAACAAGAAAGCGACCCGATTGCAGTTGATGTTGTCATCATCCAACTATGCATCGTATTCGCAAGCTGAAGAAACTGCACACATTCTGACAGTGGATTATCCTCGTAAGGGAATGTCGTTAGGTGCAGAATTAATAATTGATAAAATTAGATTGAGATATGAGTAAATGCAATTGCGGATGTTCATCTGCTCCTGCTCCCCAGTTGAGTAAAGTGCAACATAGGGGTATCATTTACAAGATAGAGGACGGACTATATTTTGTGGATTTGAATGTCAATCAATCGGATTGCAAATGCTGTTCTTTATCGTCTGCCTGTTCTCGAGGCAATCAGAATATTGTCAAGATTAAGGAGAATGACGGCTTCGATTTGGCCATAGGTGATGAAGTGGTGGTGGAAATGAAAGCTACTCCGTGGTATGCCTTTATAGTCAGACACAAAACGATTCTACGCTATGCTTTAGTGATTCTATTGTCTGTTTTGGCTTATATGTTAACACGCGATGAAGAAATCACCTGTGTAGTATTGGTGATTGCCATGACACTTAATTTCATCATCAATCCACGTATCAGAATGGACAGTAACTGTGTCTGGAAAATTGTAAGAAAATTGTAGGCTTATTTTTCACCTATATAGATGCTGCAAGTACCGAATGTCAAAGCATGGAATTTGCAGTTCTTGAATCCTGCGTGACGCATGATGTCAAGCATTTCTTCGCCTTGTGCCACTGCCGCAATACTTTCAGGCAAGTAGCTGTAAGCTCGAGCATCCTTTGAGATGGAACGTCCGATGAACGGGATGAAATGACGAGTATAGAATTTATAAAGGCTGAGGATAAATGGATTGGTCGGAGTTGACAATTCGATGACACAAAGCACACCGCCCGGATTCAATACACGGTACATTTCGGCATAGCCTTTGTCTAAATGTTCGAAATTACGCACGCCATAAGCCACGGTAACAGCGTCGAAACTGGCATCGGCATATTTCAATTCCAAACAGTTCCCAACTTCAAAGTTGATAAATTTGTCAAGATTCTTTTCAGCTGCCTTTTTCTTGGCAATTTCAAGCATACCGCTCGACAAATCGATACCCATAATCTTTTTCGGATTCAACTTGCGATAAAGTAGCATTGCCAAGTCGCCCGTTCCGGTAGCAACATCAAGAATGGAAGAAATGGAATATTTCTTCAGCTTCTTGACAGCGATTCTGCGCCAAATCTTATCAATGCCAAAAGTCATGGCACGGTTCATAAAATCATAGGCAGGAGCAATGGAATCAAACATATCCTTGATTTGCTCGGTCTTACTGTCGTCGGTTCCGTAAGGGGTGATTTTCTCAGCTTTGTAATCCATTATTCTAATAAAAAAAAGAACTGTCGGAGTTCATCTGAATTCCGACAGTTGCTATTGTTCAGATTTATTTATTCAAAGAGTTTAGGTAGTTGGTAACGTTTTCATCGATACGATCTGCCACGTGTGGGTCTGTGTCTTTTTCAAACTTCATACCAGTGATGTGTTCGTAAAGTTCGATGTAGCGGTTAGAAACTGATTCGCAGTATTCTGCTGTCATTTCAGGAACTTTTTGACCTGCTTTACCCATGAATCCGTTTTCAATCAACCATTGTCTTACGAATTCTTTTGAAAGTTGTTTTTGAGCCTCACCTTTAGCGAAACGTTCTTCGTAACCTTCAGCATAGAAATAACGAGAAGAGTCAGGAGTGTGGATTTCGTCAATCAAAATAACTTTTCCGTCGCGTTTGCCGAATTCGTATTTTGTATCAACAAGGATAAGTCCTTTTTTAGCAGCCATTTCAGTTCCACGAGCAAATAGAGCACGAGTGTAGCCTTCCATTACTTCGTAGTCTTCCTTAGAAACGATGCCTTGTTTGATGATTTCTTCTTTAGAGATGTTTTCATCGTGACCTGCATCTGCCTTAGTTGTCGGAGTGATGATTGGTTCTGGAAATTTTTGGTTTTCTTTCATACCTTCCGGTAGTTTAACACCGCAAATTTCACGACATCCGTTTTCGTATTCTCTCCATGCACTACCTGTCAAATAGCCACGAATAATCATTTCAACTTTGAAACCTTCGCATTTTAGACCTACGGTAACCATAGGGTCCGGAGTGGCAAGTTTCCAGTTTGGTACGATGTCTGCAGTTGCATCCAAGAATGTTGCAGCAATTTGGTTAAGCACTTGACCTTTAAATGGAATACCTTTAGGAAGGATTACATCAAAAGCTGAAATACGGTCAGTTGCAACCATTACCATTAAATCGTCGTTGATGTTATAAACATCACGAACTTTCCCATGATAGACACTTTTTTGTCCCGGGAAATTGAAGTCTGTCTTTAATAAAGTCGTAGCCATAAAAAGATTTTGATATCTGTTTAGTATTTATTCTTGTTGTTGTTTCTTTTCTTCCAATCGCAAAGCTCTCATTTCCTCGTCGTGCTTTTCGTAAGCCTCGACGATGCGTTGTACCAATTGGTGGCGGACGATATCTTTCTTGTCAAAGGTGACACGCCCGATACCCGGTACTTTGTTCAACACTTTCAAAGCCTGAATCAAACCTGATGTTTGGGAATGCGGCAAGTCGATTTGTGTAATGTCACCGGTGATAATCATCTTGGCATTCATACCCAAACGTGTCAAGAACATCTTGATTTGGTGGGTAGTGGTGTTTTGTGCCTCGTCGAGAATGATGATGGCATCACTCAACGTACGCCCACGCATAAATGCCAACGGTGCGATTTGAATGACATTGGTTTCAATGTATTCTTGCAGTTTGTTGGCAGGAATCATGTCGCCCAATGCGTCGTACAACGGTTGTAGATACGGGTCAATTTTGTCCTTCATGTCTCCTGGAAGGAAACCGAGTTTTTCCCCGGCTTCAACAGCAGGACGTGACAAAATCACCTTTCTGACTTCGCGGTTTTTTAACGCTCTTACTGCCAAGGCAATAGCAACATAAGTCTTACCTGTACCGGCAGGACCTAATGCAAATGTAAGATCATTTTCCTGGAAAGTCTTGACCAATTTTTGTTGGTTGGCTGAACGGCCCTGAATCGGTTTGCCATTCACCCCATAGATGATGACATCGTCCATTTTAAGCTCCTTTGGTGGCTTACCTTTGACAATGTCTAATATGGTATCTTCACCGAGTTGGTTGTATTTTACACAATAAGATTCTAATTCTTTGATTTTCTTTTCGAAGTCCGCGGTTTCCTGCTCATCGCCCAATGCTTTAATTAGCGAGCCTCGCGCGGCAATGCGCAATTTGGGAAACAAACTGCGTATTAATTGTATGTTGGAATTGTTGACTCCATAGAAGATTACCGGGTCAACATTGTCAATCACTACTAATCTTTCAATCATAAGCGGAATTTCTGAGTGCAAATTTACGAATTGTAGCCGAAAAATCATAACATAATTTCATTTTTTAGCGGAAATCGCCATTAACAATATTTATTAGCATAGAAATCAATAAATAGGCTGATTTGTTGTAATTTTGTAGTTTGTTAAAATGGTATCTTGTGGCAATTCCGCAAGACTGCAAAGAGAAAATAAAACGGGCAAAGACATGGTGTAAAACTGTTTATAAATGCCTGAAAAAGAATGATATTTGATAATGGGTAAAAGAAAGATTACAGAAGAGGGATTGGCTTACGACCGCTATTTGGAACGTACGGGAGAAGATAAAGCTCCTATCACCACTGCATTGATTGACATGGATGGTGTGCTTTATGATTCAATGAAGAATCACTCAAAAGCATGGTGCAGATTGTCGGATGAATTGGGCTGGAAATATTCACCTGAAGAATTCTTCCTTTATGAAGGTATGACGGGAGCTGCCATTATCCGTTTGATGATGAAACGTGAAATGGGCAGGACAGATATTTCTGATGAAGAAGCAAAAGATTTGTATGCCAAAAAGGCTCAATATTTTATGGAATTGGGTGAAGTGGATCAAATTGACGGAACATTCGAAATGTTGACCACTTTGCGTTCGGCTGGTATCAAACGTGTGTTGGTGACTGGCTCAGGACAAAAGACTCTTTTGGAACGTATTCACAAAGATTATCCTGGCACTTTTCCTGACGATTTGCGCGTGACTGCCCACGATGTGAAATATGGTAAACCGAATCCCGAACCTTATTTGATGGGGTTGAAAAAAGCTGGGGCAGAACCGGGTAATACAATCGTGATTGAAAATGCACCTTTGGGTGTGCAGGCAGGTCATGCTTCAGGTTGCTTTACTGTCGCCGTTACAACAGGCCCTATTCCAAAAGAGGAAATGGTGAAGAGCGGTGCTGACATCGTTTATCCGACCATGCGTGCATTTGCAGAACAATTGCCATGGCTGATTGGTGCAAGAAATTATTCGTTCTAGGGAGAATATAGAATTATGCGACAAAATGTGATTTTTGATAACGACGTGCTTCGCGCATTGACGGAGGTGCTTTCTGAACTGAAGGGCAATAAGGTGTTCTTTCTGACCGATGACAATACACAAAAATTGGTCTTGCCTTATTTCAATACTTTGCTGGAAGAATGTCAAGCCTCGGTTATCACGATTGCTCCCGGTGATGTAAACAAGAATTTGTCAACAGTGGAACAAGTGTGCTTGGCTTTGCAGAAAGGCGGTGCTACGCGCAATTCCGTTGTGGTGAATCTTGGCGGTGGCGTGGTGACTGATTTGGGCGGTTTTGCTGCGGCTACGTTCAAACGAGGTATTCGTTTTGTCAATGTTCCCACTACTTTGTTGAGTGCCGTTGATGCTGCCGTTGGCGGTAAGACGGGCGTGAATTTCGGCGGTTTGAAAAATGAAATCGGTGTATTTTGTGAAGCGGTTGCCGTTTTGATTTCCACTCGTTTTTTCAGCACCTTGCCTTTGGAGGAAATCAAGTCGGGCTTTGCAGAAATGCTCAAACACGGTCTGTTGAAGGGAACGGAGACTTATCAAAAATTATTGTCGTTTGATTTTACAAGCGTTGACAATGATGCTTTCTTGAATTTATTGACAGAATCCGTGAATGTGAAACGTGTCATTGTTGAGCAGGACCCTACGGAAAAGGGTTTGCGCCGTGCATTGAACTTGGGACATACGGCAGGACATGCTTTTGAAAGTATGGCGATGGAACGCAACAAACCTGTTCCTCACGGTTATGCTGTGGCTTGGGGATTGGTTGTAGAGTTGGTATTGTCAAATTTGTTGAAAGGTTTCCCGAGTGAAAATCTATATGGATTGGCACAATTTGTATATAGCCATTTCGGAGCATTTTATATTACTTGCGATGATTACGATTCATTGTTGAATTTGATTCATCATGACAAGAAGAGTGTGTCGGGAGAATGTAATTTTTCATTATTAAAAAATATTGGTGAAGTCGAAGTGGATTGCCGTGTCGATGATGATACAGTAAAGGCTGCGTTCGATGTTTACCGTGATTTGATGCATATTTAAGGTTTAAAGTATCGTTTTAGGTATTGTTTTTATGAGTAAAGAAGTTGTCAGAGGTCATTTCGCCTTGGGTGGCGCAAATGTGATGTGGGGACTGATGTCACCGATTGCCAAAGCGGTGATGTTGGGAGGTTTGATTACCCCTTTGATTGTGACAGAGTTCCGTATTTTTGGAGCCATGATTCTGTTTTGGGCATATTCGATGTTCAAGCCCAAGGAAAAGGTGGCGAAGAAGGACTTGCTGAAATTGTTCGGTGCATCCTTGTTGGCGATTGTTTTCAACCAAGGCAGTTTCGTATTCGGGGTAGGGTTGAGTTCTCCTGTGAATGCCTCTATCATTGCTACCAGTATGCCGTTGTGGGCGTTGTTGTTGTCTGCGCTCTACTTGAAAGAATCCATTACAGGGATGAAGGTGCTCGGTATCGGTATGGGTGCTACGGGTGCTTTGATGCTGGTCTTGGGCAGTGGTGCAGGAATGGCTCAGAACGAGAATCACATTTGGGGTGATTTACTCGTGCTGTTTGCACAGTTGAGCTATGCCTCCTATATTGTCCTCTATAAGAACTTTGTGAGCAAATATTCTACAGTAACTATCATGAAATGGATGTTTACTTTTGCCTCTGTCTGTATGTTGCCGTTTGCCTTTTTCTCTTTTCCGTCAGTGGAATGGTCTATGGTTTCCATGCAGGACTATTCGGGCTTGTTCTTCGTGGTGTTCTGCGGTACATTCCTCAGCTATATTTTCGTGACTATGGGACAAAAGGTGTTGCGTCCAACGGTTACAGGCATGTATAATTATGTGCAACCGGTGGTTGCATCCATTGCCGCCATTTGTTGGGGATTGGATTCATTCAGCTTTTTGAAACTGCTGTCGGTAGCGTTGATTTTCTTCGGCGTATATTTCGTCAATGCAGGCAATGCCTTGTCGTTCAAGAAAATTTTCAGTCGTTGATAGAAAGGGCTACATCCACGCGCTTTAGTGTATAGACCACCTTATAGGGAATGGCATCGCGTTTGGGGCGACGGCTTTTGTGGTAATAGTGGTTGTGGTGTACGTCGAATGACTTGACCGCCAGTTGTCGGGTCGCCTTTGAAGGAATGTCGCATTCCAATACATATTCTTTCTCGGTCAGCATTTCATCCTTTAGCGTATAGTAGGAGAATTGCAATATCAATCGGGACAAACGGAAATCGGTGTTGTTAGTCACATAGAAAGTTTCGTCCTTGTCTTTGATGGTCTTGTTGTACCCGGCAATCGAGATCAAATCTTTGATCTCTTCGGTATCCAAAGTGGCGAGTTGTTCCAGTTTCTGTTTGAATTGGAGAGACTTGCGTTCGCCTTTATATTTCTCGTCGGCATGGCAAAGAAGACAAGCTGACAGACAGACCAATATGGTGAAGAATAGAGTTCTCATTAGAAATAGATGATTTCGTTGGACTTAGGTGTTGGATAGATGCGCTTGAATCCCGGTTTTATTTTCTTTTTGTCGAGGTAAGGATAGATATTCAGTCCGTCGATAAAGGACGGGAACAATCGCAGTAGATTAATGGCGAATCTGAATTTTATCTTGGGTTTGTTGACTAGCATATAATGATTGCTCTCATCGAGTTCGGCAACGCACTCTACAGGCTTTTTCCAGACGTTGCCTTCCATTTCAGAATATGCCCACATTCTCAATATCCGATGGTTTTCTGAAGTTTGCAGATAGCCTAAAATCTGTCCGCAGTCCAACGATGTGTCATCGGACTCAATCGCTACAATCTGAAACAACGGATTCAATTTGTTTTCGGGCTCGGTATTCTCAATCGCTACTTTCAAACCGTCTTCCACAGAAAACCAAACGCCTTCTTCGTTTGATAGCGGACGGTTGTCGAAATGAGAGATGACGGAATATTTGTCATATCCCGGAAGAATGCTTGCAGTTTCGGGAATATCCACGGCTTTCAGTTCCAAGAAAGATAGCAGAAATAGAACAAAGAGAGAGGGGGCTATTTTCATGATTCATTGATTAAGCGTTATGGATGCAAATATAGATAAAAATTTGGCATAGAGAATTTTCGATGCGAAAATTTTCAAAGAAAAGAGGTGACCGACATCAAGACGGTCACCTCCTTAATTTTTTATATAATGGAATTTACATTCTGAATTTGTATTGCAATCCGAAACTCAACACTTCTTTGAATTGCCAGTATCTCCAGTGTCTGTTGATGTCGGCTGAATCATCGTAGCGCAAGTGTGCGAAGATTTGGGTGGACAAGAACTTGTTAATGGAGAAGTCCAATTTTGTTTCCAAGTCGCCCTGCAAATAGGAGTAGTCGGAGAAGACGAACAGTCTGGATGAGAAAATAATGTTTGGGGTAAGTGCCCAGTTCAACTTGAACTCACCACTCGAACCTATCTCGTGACCGATGTGCTTTCCTGCTTCGATGCCATACCCCGTAGGATCAATCTTGTCGTTGGCTCTGCATATCTTCATGTTGTATGAAAGAGGAGAAACTGACGCATTGAAAGAGAAGGTTTTGCGTTCGTTAGTTCTGTCGTAAGTCATACCGACACCGATATTCAAGTCAGCAGGAGTAAGGAAAGATGCTGAAATGTCGTGAGTATTGGTTTTAAAGTTTTGCAATATCTGAGTACGGAATTGCATACCCATACTGTAATAGAAGTTCTTGGTCGCTTTCAAACCGAATTTGGCATTGACTTGGAACAAGTCTTCATTGATGTTGTAGTTACGCAATGTGTCGTCAGGTGCAGAATTCATTGCCAGTTTATACTGTACAGTAAATTGGAACAATTTGTTCGGGTGCAACGCCTCGTTGAGTTTCAAGTCGTACAACACGTCGGTAATCATGTTTAAGTTGTTTGATCCGCCTTGGTACCAGTTCTCTGACAAGTAGGCTTGTGAGAAGTGCAAAGCTGCATCAAATTTATGAATCCAGTGACGGGTCTTGATGTTGGTATTAGGAGCTTTTACCGGAAGTTCCACCTTACGTTCTTCCACTACCAGAATATTCTTGCTGATGTCCGGTTTTACCTCATATTGTTTTGGAGGTTCTGGAAGCATATCCAAGTTCAAATGAATTAACCATGGTGCTTCGGCAATCAAGCGGTTAATATGATAGTTCTGGAATTTGGTATCTGTCAATACCTTGTTCAACCATTCAGCTTCCTTCGGCAGATTGAAATCATTTGTCGGGATGGTATCAGTGATTGAATTGATGGCAAGTGTAGGAGCCTTTACTTCGTGATATTTCACAAACACGATAGGCAGGAACATGTGTTTATAAGGATCATTGAACGTGTAGTAGCTCAATGAATCGGCTTCATGTAGCAAACGTTCGGAATTGTCAATGGCAAGCAATGGCATGACAGGTTTTGTCACCAAAGGGACAATGGTGTCAACGAGAGCTATGTCGGTTGAGTCCTTTTCTGTAAGGAAGTCCAATTCTGTTTCTACCGCAGTGGAGTCTGTCGGAACAAAGATAGATTGTTCTGCTTCTTCAATGTCATCAATTAATTCGATATCCTTTTCATCGGCGAAAACTGATAAAAATGAGGTGCAGATAAAAGCAAGGATTAGTAAAAATCTATTCATTTTTTGTTGTTTTCTTTCTATTCTTGTTCAGGATTGTCAACAATCTCTGAATTTAAAATCTCTTTCGCTAATTCCAAGTCTTTCTGAAAGACGAAAACTGAAACTTCTCCCCATGAAATGGAAGGGAGAGGAATAATATTTGACATGACGTCGTTGGATAGAACGCATTCCACACCATTTGTGCTCAATACACCCTTAATCATGTGTGCTGATATTGAATCGGGGTAAGAGCCAAGCTTTACAAGACTTTCAGGCTTGTCCATAACGAGTATCTTTTTTAATTGCGCAAAATTACTAATTTTTTGTATTAATCAGTACATCATTTGAAAAGATTAACTAATATAAAAAAGGTTGCCCGATGTTTCTATCAGACAACCTTACTGTATTTTGAAAAAGGAATTCTGCTATTTCTTTGCCAAATCGTCGGGAGTTACACCCAAAGCTGCGATGACAGGGAACAAAATCGGAGCAATGCGGAAGGTGCCTGCATCTTCGGTTTTAACCAAATCAAATACGGTGAAATCCTTGCCGTCGGTTTGTTCGATGATATGGGTGATTGCTTCCATTGTTTCGTTGGTTGCCCCCACGATGCCGATGCGTTGGATTTCGGGACGTTGGCAGATGGACTGCAAAGTCTCCAAATATTTGGTGCTTAAATCGGCGTTTTCGTCAACGGTGAAGGTGACTGAGGAATAGTTGCCCAGTTCGTTCGCGTAGGTCATGTTGTGTGATGCTTTCAATAATGCCGGGGAACAATAAGAGAAGTGGGTCTGTTTGGTACTGTGTACCAACAGCACATCTACATTGTTGTCGCTTGGAGCAAGGTTGCAACTGACTGAAAGATTGGTGAACAGTTCAAGCAGATTAATCAAACTCAATTCTCTGCCCATCTTTTTCTCATAGATGATTTTTATTTCTTTGGTTACGTTTTCCAAGTAAGCCGCATCAATCAGCAATACGGTTTCTGAAAACTGTTCTTTATTTTCCATAATTGTATTTCAATTTTTACAAAGGTAATGAATTAATGCCACATACGAGAAAATTATGGATATATACATAAAAAATAGAGGTGGCTTCAACAGCTACCTCTACCGTTTTGATAAATAACTAATAGTTAGGTAATTATTTGATTTTTAATCTTTTTAATCCTTTGTCTGCATCTGTAGCGGGAATCAAGCTGATTGCAAAACCGCCACCCGCAGCCATGCGTATCTTTGCCATGTCGGAAGACTTGACAATACCTTTAGATACGACATAGCTTTCAGGATTTGTAGCGTAATGTGTGTCTTTCGCATCGGTATAGATTGTAGCTACATACTTGCGATTTCCATCTAAGAAATTAAAATTAATTGTCAGGGTCCTTTCATCTTGATTCGTTACACCGCCAACAAACCAGTTGTCTTTGCCTTTTTCTTTGCGGGCAGCAACAATGTATTCACCTGGTTCTGCCATTAAGTATTTACTGTCGTCCCAATCTACAGCAACATCTTTGATGAATTGGAATGCATCCATATATTGCTCGTAGTGCTCAGGAAGGTCTGCTGCCATTTGCAATGGAGAGTACATGGTTACATAAAGAGCCAATTGGTTACAGATTGTAGCATTCACTTTTGATTTGTTATCGGGTGAGAATGATGAAATGTTCATGCGGAAAATACCCGGGGTGTAGTCCATCGGACCACCTTGCAAGCGGGTAAATGGTAGAATGGTAACGTGGTGAGGCATTGTGCCGCCGAATGCTTGGTATTCAGTACCGCGGGCGCTTTCATTGCCTACCAAATTAGGGTAAGTTCTACAAAGACCTGTAGGACGTGTTGCCTCGTGTGCATTCACCATAATTTTATGTTTGGCTGCTTCTTGAACAGCATATAGATAGTGGTTGTTGGCCCATTGTCCGTAGTGGAATTCACCACGAGGGATGATGTTGCCTACATAACCGCTTTTCACTGCATCGTAGTCATATTTGTTCATCAATTGATATGCTTTTTCCATGTGGCGTTCGTAGTTGCGAAGTGAGCCTGAAGTTTCATGGTGCATCATCAATTTAATGCCTTTTTCGTGTGCATATTTGTTAAGCATTTCGATGTCGAAGTCTGGGTAAGGAGTGACGAAATCGAACACATAGTCCTTTTCAAAGCCAATCCAGTCTTCCCAACCGATATTCCAGCCTTCCACCAATAGTTGGTCAAAACCGTGTTTGGCTGCGAAATCGATATATTTCTTTACATTTTCGTTGTTTGCGCTGTGCTTTCCGTTAGGAACGGCTGTGCTGTAGTCGATTCTGTTCAAATCCACAGCATTGGCGTTGGTATAAGCCCAAGAGCCCTTGCCTGTAATCATTTCCCACCATACACCCATGTATTTAGTCGGGTGAATCCATGATGTATCTTCAATTTTGCAAGGTTCGTTGAGGTTAAGAATCAATTTAGAGTCCAATACTTTGCAAGCATTGTCCACAGCCATTACTGTACGCCAAGGAGTATTGCAAGGAGCCATCATATAGCCCTTGTCACCACGAGCATCGGGAGTCAGCCAAGATTCAAATACCAAGTTCTTGTCGTCCAAGTTCAAGTGCATGGTCGGGTAGTTGATACATGCAGCTTCGTGGATGTTCAAGTAGATACCGTCGTCGGTTTTTAATTGAAGTGAAGTTTGAACACCTGTCGGTGAGAATACCGAGGTAGATGCGTTGGTGGGATTCAAGTATTTAGGCATTTCTGAACGAATTTCAGAAAGTTTGCAAATACCGTAGTTGTATTCTTGAGTATCATAATCGCCAGGAATCCAATAGGCTTTGTGGTCGCCTGTCATGGCGAATTGTGTACGTTCTTCTTTAATAACGAAATAAGTGAAATCTTTTTGTTCCGGCCATTCATATCTGAATCCCAAGCCATCATTATATAGGCGGAAACGGATATTCATTTTACGGTCTTTGCCTTGGTCGTCGAATTGAGCCAAGTTGATTTCCATTTCATTATAAAAGTTACGGATTGTTTTGGTTTCGCCCCAAACCGGTTCCCATGTTTCGTCAAATTGAGAATAAGAAGAGCCGACAATGCGGAAATCTTTTGTCAATGACTTTCCTTTTTTCAATTCAAAGCCCATTTTGCTGGGATTGATTACTGTTTTTCCATTAAGGGATAATGTGTAAACCGGACTACCTTCCATGTCAAGGTCGAACATCAAGGTGAGGTTTCCATCGGGAGACTTTAAGACTTCTGTTGCTGACAGATTTGCGATTCCTATCGCAAAGCAAACCAAATAGGTTAAGAGATTTTTCATAAGATAAATTTGATTTTTACTGTATTGCATTAAAAGTTTAAAGTTAGTAATTAATTTATAAAAAAGGGCACATTCCTTGAAATAAAGTTTTTATAGATTGCAATATAAGTTCAAATTCATTTGTATATTTTTATGTGCCCTTTTTGATTTTTCAAAAGTATAGCTAAAAAAAGGCCCTTACAACTTTATTTCTAAAATAGTAGTGAGTTGTAAGTGCTATAATATTGGCTATTAAATGAATATTTGATTTTTGCACACGTTAAATAGTAGTGGATTTTAGCTTATTCTACCAATATTTTGTACTTGTTTGTCAAAATCGTCCCTGTCAGAAAGGGCAGAATTGCGCAGTTTTACACGATAATTGTAGATAGTTGATACAGAACGGCGCAAAAATTCAGCGATTCGTGCAGAGTCAGAAATGCCTAGACGTATCAGTGCATAGACTCTCAATTCTGTGTTTAGCCGATTGTCTTCTCCAATTTCGATACGAGCTTCGGGTTGAAGAAGAGCGTTGAACTCGTTCACAAAATTTGGGAACAGGTGAAGAAAAGCCTCGTCGAAATTTTCGTAGAACACCGACAATTCGTTGTTGATGGCTGTCGGGGATTTCAAGATTTCGATAACATCCCTCTTGGTTTTGTTGTGTGCCACATTCAACAGCATGTTTCTGAACTTGTCCATTTGGTTCAGATAGGACAATGACATATTGAGGTAATGGGCAATGTAGTTGTCTTTCACAGTGTCGGCTTTCAAAATCATCTTGTTCAATTCGTTCAGACGCTCGTTGGTCTTGTTCAGTTCTTCATTGATTTTGATTACTTCCGATTTTGCGAAATGTTCTCTTCTCTTGGCACGGAACATCATGATGTAGGCAAAAATGGTTAATACCAATGCTACGGTGATACAGATTGACAAGTGGCGCATACGCGTGTTGTCCGTCTCTTTCTTTTCATTGTAAGCGTTCAGTATGCTTGGGAAAAGGTCTTCCACATATTGCATTTGGATTTTTACTTTCGTCTTGAATAAGTCTCTCATACCTATATCTATATATCGGTAGGCACGGTCAATGTCATCCATGTCATAGAGTCGGGCTGCCAGGTCGTAAAGAGGTTTGTGTTCTCTCACCGGTGCATAGATGTCGTATTTTGCGCTGCGAATCAAATAGATTAACGCCTTCTTTTCGTCCTTTAATTGGGTATATCCATTATATATAAGGTAGGCTAATATTGAACGGCTGTTGTAATCCAAGTTGGAGTCGGTGGAAAGTCGGTGGATCACTTCGTCGAGATACAGTGTGGAGTCTCGCTTAGTTTGGTAGGCGAGTTGCACTTTCTCTATCAAGTGGTTGACATCGGTGGAGTCAGAGTTCGACAAGTAACCGATGCGTGACTTGACAAGACTGGTGAAATATTGTTCTCCTTTTTTGCCGTTCTTGTGGGCATCCCACATGGATTTGTAGAAAATAGAGGTAGCTTCGTAGAATTTTTTCAACTGATTTCTGTCAAGCAAGGACGTGTTGATATCGTGCAATTGAAAAACCGCCTCAGTATGGAATCCTGATAGGGTGTTTAGCGTGATGATGTCCAATGCCGCATCGTGGGCAAGGCTGTCTTCTTTGGCGGCAATCGCCAAATTCCATTTCATTTCGGCATAACGTCGAGTAGAGTCAGCGTTGTATCTTTGATAGGCCAGATAGACATCCTTGATACGCTGATATTGTTCATAAATGTCGGTGTAGGAATTTAGTTCGCTCTTGATACTGTCGATTTCTCTTTCTTTGGCAGCTTCAATGTCTGCTTTGATGGAAAGACTATAGTCGAAATCCCTCAGTTCGGCAGTGATTTCTGGACTATACTGATGAGAGCAGCTTGTCAGGACAAGCAGAAAAATAATATAATAAAATATAGTTTTCAGAGTGATTTCGTTTTTAGGTTATTCTCAGACTTTGTTTTACAGGCATATTCTACAAAAAAATTAATCGATGACTACCGTTTTGTTCTCCTTGTTTGTTTGAACCCAACAGGTGTCGGTCTCGCTTTTTAAATTTTTTGCGTGCGATTCAATCTTCTGTCTTTCAATTTTATGGCGCTTGTTGCTCATGGTTCGCATTGCTAAAAGTCCTGACAGGCAGGTGACTGCAATGATACCGACCAATGTGAATAGGATTGCTTTTCTTCATATCAATTCTTTTCTTAAATTTAAGGCACTCACTTTAAATTAAGGAAAAAAGTTTGAATGCTTATGTAAGTATAACTTATCTTATGGCAAAGATAACATATTAATTCAAAATTGATAATAAAATTTAAAATTCTTTTTTTTAAACGAGGAAATACACCAAATGCTAAATTTAGTCGTTAAATTTGTAATAATTTAGTTAAACCTTTTATTATTTCAGGTGTCGAACTCATTAGTGTCCACTTAAAATCTCAAAAAGTTCTTTGAAATCATTGATAATTA
>JAHHQT010000003.1 GCA_020026215.1 Muribaculaceae bacterium | reverse complement strand
GTCTTATCTTTTCAAGAAACGAATAGGGCCTTTGGATGTCACTCGTTTCAAACATATTTTTTCAATTATAAACTTCAAAATTGGATATTATTCAAAGTAACTAGTTTTTTTTCATTAAACCAAATGCCGAGGTTGAAATATTGAAATAAACGAAAAAGGTGCACAGAAACCTGCGCACCTTTTTCATTAAAGATATAATTAATTGGGATTAATTAGTTCGGTCTAAAATATTACAAAGTATATTCATTTGCTTGGAGAAGTTGAAATTCTGTTCACAATAGGAATATCCGTTTGCTCCAAGTTTGTCTAATTGTTCTTTCTCCATTAGACTAACTTTCTTGATTAATTCAGCTAATCCTTTAGCATTCCCTGCTGTTGTTGAAAAACCACATTGGGCATCCTCTATAATTTCACCTCCTTCTCCGTTCAGCATAGCAATTATAGGCTTCTTAGCGTGCATGTAAGCCTGTATTTTAGCAGGAGCAGTTAGGTTAAATACCAAATTATCTTTTAAAGAAACAAGCATTGCGTCTGCCTGTTCAAAGAATGAAGGCATACTTTCTAAGGGATGACGTCCTACCCAATGCACTGTTTGATCTAATTGGTACTGATTGATATTTTGTTGTACCCAGGGCCTTTTTCTTCCATCTCCAACGAAAATAAAATGAATCTGTTTTTCGTCTTTTAATAGTTTTGCAGCTTCCATAATATGGTCAAAATCTTGAGCTTCACCGATATTTCCTGCAAACATTATTTTAAATCCAGAAGGCATATAAGGGGTCGGATAATCAATCTTCTGACTTAATTCTTTATCAGCCCAGTTCGGAAAATAAACAATTTTGTTTTCAAAATCACCTTTTTCCTTGATGGATTTCTTGAATCCATTTGAACTAATTAGAATTTTATCAGAATTTTTGTACATCAATTTAGCGATATATCTAAAAAATCCTAAGATGTTTTTTTGCTTGATACCTCCTGCCGCTTCCAAACTTTCAGGCCATAAATCCAACACCCAAAAATAGAAAGGAATCCGTTGTATTTTCTTAACGAGTAACGCTGGAATACCCACTGTTATGGGAGAAGTTTCATGGACTAGGACTGCGTCAAATTTTTTGAATATGGCTAAATAAAGAGCAATAAATGACGCAAAGAATGCGAAACTTAAGTAGTTTAAAGCTAATCTCAATCCACTCCCTTTTCCTCTAGGAATTACTAGGGAACGAATGATTTTAACACCATTCACTGTTTCTACTCTTTTTTTGAATATACCATATCCATCAAAAAACTTCCCCTTTGGATAGTTCGGTATATCTGATAATACTGTTACTTCATATCCTCGTTTTGCTAATTCAAAAGCAATTTGGTTACATTTGAAATTTTCAGGATAGAAGTGTGGGGATACCAATAAAATGCGCATCCTATTTTATGTTAATATTTTCTCCAGACCATTTTGTTTACGACTCCTACATAGCTTTGGATGAGTTTCACCATCTTGGTAGAAACGTTTTCGTCTGTGTAGTTTGGTACTGGTGTACCGAAGTCTTTGTCGATATTTAGTGATACTGCTGTATCTACTGCTTGCAATAATGATTTTTCATCGATGCCGGCAAGGATGAATCCTGCTTTGTCCAATGATTCCGGACGTTCTGTTGAGGTACGGATGCAGATGGCAGGGAACGGGTGCCCTACGCTTGTGAAGAAACTGCTTTCTTCCGGCAGTGTACCGCTATCGCTGACTACTGCAAAGGCATTCATTTGAAGACAGTTGTAGTCGTGGAATCCTAGAGGTTCGTGTTGGATGACACGTGGGTCCAATTTGAATCCGCTTGCTTCCAAACGTTTGCGGCTACGAGGGTGGCAGCTATAAAGAATTGGCATGTCGTATTTTTCTGCCATGGCATTGATGGCATTGAAAAGTGACAAGAAGTTCTTTTCGGTATCAATATTTTCTTCGCGGTGTGCTGAAAGTAGGATATAACGACCTTTTTCAAGACCGAGGCGTTGGTGAATGTCGCTTGCTTCGATATCCTTTAGATTTTCGTGAAGAACTTCAGCCATCGGAGAACCTGAAACGTAAGTACGTTCTTTTGGTAGTCCACAATCAGCCAAATAGCGACGTGCATGTTCTGAATAGCAAACATTGACATCGGAAATGATATCCACGATACGGCGGTTTGTTTCTTCAGGAAGACATTCGTCTTTGCAACGGTTACCAGCTTCCATGTGGAAGATAGGGATGTGCAAACGTTTAGCACCGATAACGCTCAAACAACTGTTCGTGTCGCCCAATACCAATACGGCATCTGGTTGTGTTGCAGCCATCAATTTGTAGGAAGCGTTGATGATGTTGCCCATTGTCGCGCCAAGGTCGTCGCCTACAGCATCCATATAAACTTCAGGATCTTTCAATTTCAAGTCCTTGAAGAATACACCGTTTAGGTTGTAGTCGTAGTTTTGACCTGTGTGAGCCAAAATCACGTCGAAATATTTACGGCATTTGTTGATTACGGCTGCCAAACGGATGATTTCAGGGCGTGTACCAACAATGATAAGCAATTTCAGTTTGCCGTTGTTTTGAAATTTTATATCGCTATAATCTTTACGAATTTCCATAATTTACAATTGTTTTATTTTAAAATATCCTCCGGAGCGGATGGCATATAAGGACCGTCCTTCACTTCAAAAATCACTGTACCACTCTCCAACACTTCGAGTGTGTGCCATTGATTCTTAGGAATCTGTACACCGTAATTACCTTTCAACGGATCAAGGTCAAATTCTTGAGTAACTTCTTTGTTTTCGTTATAGAAAATCACCTTGATATGGCCGCGAACTACGAGATAGGTTTCCGCGGTGTGAGGATGACGGTGGATAGGAAGTTCAGTGCCTGGTTCCAACGCATTGAACAGGCGTTGAGCCTTGGCATCCAAACTTTCGTGCAGGTTGTAGTTCATACGAAGGCGAGGGCTTTGCTTAGCCTTCTCTGTAACTTCGTCCAAAAGTTTATTGTCAAGAATCATGATTTAGTCTTTATTTACCTTTTCGAAATATGTGTCTGGTCTATTTGGGTCGAATGATTCATTTGCCCACATTACGGTAATCAAGTCTTCCTTATCAGAAAGGTTGATGATGTTATGGGTATATCCCGGTAACATGTGGATAGCTTGGATATTTTCGCCTGAAACTTCGAATTCGAAGATTTCATCGCTACCGATTTTGCGTTCTTGAATCAAGCCGTGACCTGAAACAACGATAAAGAATTCCCATTTGCTGTTGTGCCAGTGTTCGCCTTTAGTGATGCCTGGTTTTGAAATATTCACGCTGATTTGTCCGCATTTTTCGCTTTTCAACAATTCTGTGAAACTGCCACGAGCATCAATGTTCATTTTCAAAGGGAAAATGGTTTTCTCCTTTGGCAAGTAAGACAAATAGGTTGAATAAAGTTTTTTGGCAAATGAATTGAATGGAATCTCAGGAACAACCAATGTGTTTGGTTGGTCGTGGAATGCATTCAATAGGTCAACGATTTCGCCCAATGTAACCTTGTGAGTCGTTGGAACAGCGCAATAGCGGCCGCCTTCTTTCAAAACGGTGTCCACGCCGTTGAATTCACAGTGATGTTCATCGCCTGTCAATGCACCAATCATTTCGTCCACCAAATCATCGATATACAGCAATTCCAATTCAGTATTGCGGTCATTGACTTGGATAGGAAGATCGTTGGCAATGTTGTTGCAGAATGTAGCTACAGCAGAGTTGTAGTTTGGACGACACCATTTGCCGAACAAGTTAGGGAAGCGGTAAACAAGCACCTTTGCCCCTGTTTCTTCTGAATATTTAAAGAATAGTTCTTCACCGGCTAGTTTTGACTTGCCATAGTCGGATTGTCCGTAACGGCCAATCAAAGTGGCTTGGATGGAACTTGAAAGCATCACTGGACAATTGTTCTTGTATTTCTTCAATGTGTCCAACAATGTTGAGGCGAAACCGAAATTGCCTTCCATAAATTCCTTTTGGTCTTTTGGGCGGTTCACTCCTGCAAGGTTGAATACGAAATCTGCATCCTTGCAGTATGCCTCCAATTCTTCTGGAGTGGAATCGATGTCATATTCATAGACTGTGATGTCGGAATCCACTTTGTACCAACGAGCCTTGCCTTCGGCGATATTGCGCAATTGGCAACACAAGTTACGGCCGACAAAGCCTTTTGCACCGGTTACTAATATTTTCATTGATATAATCTTTTTAATCTATTTTAAAAACTATAATTAATTGAAAACATCAGTTATTGCCTGTAAAGACAATAACTGATAGTTTATTCTATTCACTGCGTATATCACGAGCTTTGGCACGAGGAAGAAGGCCTAGGTCTTCTTGAATGAAGCGTAGGCGCATCAATTGTTCTTTCATGCCTTCAACGTCAAGACGACGAGTGTTGTGAGAGTGATAGTCTTCAATTTTTGATACTTTTTCATCACCTTCAGTGGAGAATTTGTCATAGTTCAAGTCGCGTTGATCGCAAGGAATACGGTAGTAGTTGCCCATATCGATAGCTTTTGCCATTTCTTCGCGAGTTACCAATGTTTCGTATAGTTTTTCGCCGTGGCGAGTACCGATAACCTTGACTTCTGTTTCACCATATTTAGGGTCAACTTTAGTATAGATTTCCTTCAAAGCCTGAGCAAGTGTTTCAAGAGTTGCCGCAGGGGCTTTTTGTACGAATAAGTCACCGTTGTGACCGTGAGTAAATGCATAGACAACCAAGTCAACAGCATCGTCCAAAGTCATCATGAAACGAGTCATGTTCGGGTCAGTGATAGTAATAGGCTTACCTTCCATCATTTGTTCAACCCACAAAGGAATTACGCTACCACGGCTTGCCATAACGTTACCGTAACGAGTACAGCAGATAGTGGTTTTGGCGCCTTCGCCAAGTTCACGGCCTTTTGCGATGGCAACTTTTTCCATCAAGGCTTTAGAAATACCCATTGCGTTGATAGGATAGGCAGCTTTGTCAGTAGAAAGTACAACCACATTCTTTACTTCATGTTCGATGGCTGATTCAAGCACGTTGCCAGTTCCCAACACGTTTGTACGGCATGCTTCCATAGGGAAGAATTCACAAGAAGGAACTTGTTTCAATGCAGCAGCAGCGAAAACATAGTCCACGCCGCGCATTGCCACGTCGACAGATGCTTTGTCACGCACATTACCGATGTAGAATTTCACTTTCGGATTTTGCAAAGCATGACGCATGTCATCTTGTTTTTTTTCGTCACGTGAGAAAATACGAATCTCTTTGATGTCGCTGTCCAAAAAGCGACGAAGTACAGCGTTTCCGAAACTGCCTGTACCGCCTGTAATCAATAGGACTTTGTCTTTAAATACTGACATTTATGTTATTTTTATTTTCTTATTCTTTTTTCTATTTTCAGCCAAGTGAAGAATTTAATACCAAGGGAATAAAGCCATTCTTGACTTTTGTACTTAATGTCAAGCATAGGCATATCGTGCAATTTCATTAGTTCTTCTTCACTAATTTCTAGTTTAGCTGCTACTTGCTTGAATAATTCTTTCGATTCTTCTTCAGATAGAGGTGGATTCTTTAGAATTTCCAATGCTTGATCTCTTGTCATTTGTCCAGTAGTTACCAAACTTGAAAGTTGCGCTTTTCTGATATCATAACCAAAACGAGTAGGTAACCAATAGCCTTCCAAGAATTTGGTAAGCAAGTCTTCAAAGTGTTTTTGACCGTATGGAACATAGTCATATTCTTTTTGAAGAGTTTCTATCATTAATTTCTTTGTTAGAGGAATAAGGTTTAGAGGCTTAATTGTTTTAACACCTAATACGTATGGAATCCAAACTTTGTGTTTGAAACCTGATGTAAATGTGTATTTTTTGATTTTGATATCGCACCAATGACGAATAACGTCTTTTATATAAGTGCCATCTCCTGAATATCCAGCTCCTTTGTCCCAAGACTTAGGATTGCTTACAACTTCGGTTGAAATGTTGTACCCATTAAGAATATATTTTAGACCTAATTGGCAAGCCAATTTATCGACAAGAGCGATGAAGGCATGATCTTGTGGGGCGTCAAGTCCTGCATGACCAGTACGGAAGAAAGCTAATTGGATTTGTCGCATCTCCTCCCAATCCATTTTCTCTGTATGGATTTTCAGCCCTAATTTGTTGCAAATTTTATTGATATTGTCTGTTGCAACAGGTAAATTCCATCCTGCATCAATATGAAAGACATAAGGATGTAATCCCCATTCTTTGACTGCAAGATGAAGCATATAGCAACTGTCCAAACCTCCACTAAGACCTAAAAGGCAATCATAGGGTTTGCCCTCTCCACTCTTTCTGATTTTACTGAGAAGAGTTTCTAGTTCTTGTTCATGTCCTTTTCCAAAATTCCAATTTGGCAAAATGGATTCTTCATATTCATTGCATCTGTCACAAACGCCATTTTCATCAAAATGAATGTTTGTATCAGTAGTATCCATTACGCAATGACTACATACTTGGATATTATTTTTAGTCATAATTGTTACTATATTAAATATTATTTTTTAATATTTTCAGAATTTTCTTCAATAGCATTTGATGCTATTTTTGAATAAAAGAAGAACTGCATGACCTCATCAGAGAGTGCTTTCTCTTTCATTTTTTGATAAAGGTTCTTCTTTGTAAGTATATTCTCTAAAATAGAAGAAATATTATCAATATTTACTTCGTCAACAAGGATACAATTTCCTCCTCTATCAATATGTGTGATTCCTTTCCATCTTTTAAAGATTCCAGGAATTCCATATCCAACAGATTCTTCCCAAAGAGTAGAATGTGTCCCAATAAAGCAAGCTAAGTCAGATGCAAAAAAATATTTATAGGTTTCTTGTGCAGGAAGCCATCCGATATATCTGATTCGATCATCTTCTCGGATTAATTTTTCAATTTTATCTTTTACATCGTTTTTTATAGCACCGAATAGTATTAGCTTTATATTGGGATTACTGATTCGTTTAATAGCCTCTATTAATATATCAGTATTTTTAAGGGCATCAATTTTCCCCCCTGTGATGATGACAAAGTCTTCAGGTTTAATATTGAGAGAATCTCGGATTTCTTTCTTGAAAAAATCTCGTTTATGAAATGGAACATTTATGTCATCAATGCCCATTGGCAAAAATTGAGTTTTCTCTTTTGGGACTCCATAATATTTTATATAGAAATCATTTCTTGCAGGTAATGTACCATAATATTTTTCTGTATAATTAATAGTATGTCTTACATAAAAGCGATAAATAATGCGATGTAATATATTCTTGGATGTCCAAGAGCGTGCACTATTAACTTCGTCTGTATGGGAGTCAATATACAATTTTGTTGTTGGATGCTGTTTGATGTATTTGACTATTGGAAATACAGCTGCAGTCTGTCCATCGTGCATGAAAATAATATCTGGCTGAAATTCTCTTAAAATTTTAGGTAAGCCCTTATATAACCTTAGTTTATGAGTTATTTTATTACAAAAAGTATTTTTATATGGTAGCCTTGTAATATGGATTCCTTCTTTTGTAATATATGAAGAGGCAGGAAGATACGTATTCCCTTTATTTTTATCTAAAGTTTCTGTTGAGGCTACTATAAAGACTTCATGTCCTTGTTGTTTATGAACATGTGTAAGAACATTCTCTTGGTATCCATAATTATCAATAAAGTAATTTGCTAAGCAGCAATGTAGAATTTTCATCTCAGATTATTATGTGTATTATTATATTTGATAGTTATAATCTACCGTCAACGATATTTCTATCAAGAATTCCTTTAACGTCATAAATTACGCTTTCTTTCTTAACTAAATCTTTAATATTAAGGTCTAGGAATTCTTTGTGTGAAACTGCTAAAATTACAGCATCGAAGTCATTATCTGTAATATCTTTTATGATGTCAATGTTATATTCGTGTTTTACAGCTTCTGTATTAGCCCATGGGTCGCAAACTGTGATATTGTTAGTGTATTCTTTAAGTGTTTGATAGATATCAACGACTTTTGTATTACGGATATCAGGGCAGTTCTCTTTGAATGTAATACCTAAAATAAGGATTTTGGCATCTTTAACTTTGACTCCTTTTAGGTTCATGCATTTAATGGTTTGGTTTGCTACATATGCACCCATTCCATCATTTAAACGGCGAGCAGAGAACATGATTCTTGGTAGTACGCCATATACCTGTGCTTTTTGAATTAAATAGTAAGGGTCAACACTGATACAGTGACCACCAACCAAACCTGGAGAAAGTTTGATGAAATTCCATTTTGAAGAAGCAGCATCGATAACATCACGGGTATCAATACCCATTGCGTTGAAAATCTTTGCCAATTCATTCATGAATGCAATATTGACGTCACGTTGAGAATTTTCAATGATTTTTGAAGCTTCTGCAACTTTAATTGATGTTGCTTTATGCGTTCCATTGACAAGAACGGAATTATATAAGTTATCGACAATATCGGCAATTTCAGGCGTTGAACCTGATGTTACTTTTTTGATTTTTTCTACAGTATGTAGTTTATCTCCCGGGTTAATGCGTTCTGGTGAATAGCCTGCAAAGAAATCTGTGTTGAATTTTAAACCAGAAACTCGTTCTACAACAGGAAGACATTCTTCTTCTGTTACACCAGGGTAAACAGTTGATTCGTAGATTACGATATCTCCTTTTGAAATGACTTTACCAACAGTTTCACTAGCACCCCAAAGTGGTTTCAAGTCAGGACGGTTGTTGTCATCAACAGGGGTTGGAACAGCAACAATATAAACATTGCATTTCTTGATTTCTTCAAGATTTGTAGTGCATTTAAAACCATGATTCTTGATGGCATCTTGAAGTAATTCGTCTGATACTTCCAATGTTGCGTCGTGTCCTGCATTAAGAGCATTGACACGCTTTTGGTTCATATCAAACCCAATAGTATCATACTTTGTTGAAAAAAGTCTTGCCAAAGGTAGACCGACGTAACCAAGACCGATTACACAAATTTTATGTTCCATATCGTATTTATTTATTATTTAGAATATTTGTTATTAATTTATTTTCTTGTTTTGCTATAGTTTCCCAATCAAATATATCTTTTAACTCTTGTTTTGGGGCATTTAAAGCTTTTATGCAGCATTTCGCAAAACGTTCTTCAAAGGAATCACCGTGCTCAACACAAAATTCATCATCAATAGCTTCGGCTATACCCCCAACTTTTGCTCCCACAAAATGGACACCACATGCTAAACTTTCAAGACTCACCAATGGAAGTCCTTCATTTATACTAGGAAGAACAATTAAGTCCATACAATTCATAATGTCTGGCATATTATCTGCTTGAACATTTCCCCAAAAACGAACTGGAATATCATATTCATGACACTTGTTGATTAATTGATGTTTTAGAGAGCCGTCTCCTATAAAGTGAAATAATGTATCAGGGAATTCGATTTGTATCTTTTTAAAAATAGAAGGTAGGCATAAAACGTTCTTTATAGGAAATAGATTGCCTATAAATGCAATGTTTCGATTATTGGCAGGAATTTGATATTGTGCTTTTATTTTAAGTCTCTCATCCTTTGAATATTGATGAAATTTTGTCTTGTTAACTCCATTATATAGAACGGTCCCATTTTTTATTTGTGTAATCTTATTGGCAGTGTTATATAAATTTTTACTGACAAAGAGATTCATGTTAGAGTTTTCTAGAATTTTGTTAACTTCTTTAAAAACATTTTTATTTTCAAACGGTGCAGAATGAATGTCTGAACCATGCCATGTAGAGGTATATGGAATGTTATATCTTTTTTTTATCTTCAAACTTAACACATTTGCAAAATATCCATGAGAAATTATTAAATCATATGGTTTAAAGATAGGAATAAATTTATTTAACGCTTTCATTGTTAAATATTCATATCCTCCTAATTTCTGGCGTAATATATAATCTATTAACCAAAATCTATAGTACAATATATGGTATTTGATTCCATCTAATTCTATAATTTTAGGTTTGGGTGATGGTTTGGTGTGTCTTAATTTCCGTATGTGCCAAGGTTCATATACATGAATGCAATATACATCTATTGTGTGTTTACAAATTCTTGTTAAGTTTAAGATCCTAGAATGTGTTGCATTAAAAGAACCCTTACGGTCATTGAAGTTTTCATTTATTAAAATCGCAATCTTCATGATTTACTTTTCTTTCTTACATCTTTTTTGATGTATCTATTACTTTATAGGAGACTTGTTTATATTATTTTAGGAATTTGTTTCCGACATTTATAATATTATATTGTTCAACATTTTGACAATTATGTTGATTCTGATAGTCTCGATTTAAAAAACATTGAAAATTATCCAATTCTTTAAATGCAGAAGATATATCAAGTATTGGACGTTTTGTTAAAAAGTAGTCTATTAATTTACTAGGAGATTGAATACTTTCACTATTTAATAAGTTTATCAAAAAATCCATTTTTGACAGTTCATATAACAGTTCTTCTCGTGGAATATAATTCCTTAACTCTAATTTTTCTTTTAAAATTTCTTTGTATTTTTTATAAAAATTAAAATCTCGAGTATAAACGATAAATTTAAAATCTATGGAAAGAGTGCAAAGGTAGTCTAAAAATCTTGAAGGATCTCGATAGCCAGGATATACAGCTCCTGCGTATGCAAATGTCGGAATTGAATTATGTTGAAATTCTTTTACAATTTTAGAGCTTGTGAAATCAAAACCTTGAGGTATGATTTTTATTTTTGATTGGAATTCGGGGTAATATCCCTTTCTTGATTCTTCAATGGGTATTGTTATATAGTCTGTTTTTCTAGCCCAATACTTTTCAATGTATTTGAAATAAAAAGGGTATTTTATAACTGTATTCCCCATGTATGGATCCCCACAATCAGATATCCATACTTTGGGGAATTGGGCCTTTAATCTTGATTTCGCAATTGCAGCACCCCAATGAATAGGGAATGGATGTGCTACGGTGATTAACAAGTCAATATTATTTTCTTTTTTCAAAATTTGAGGTATTTTCCATAAATATTCAATATTGGGATATTCTAAAATCTTATGAAATAATTTTATCATTATTCTGTCGATGATGTTCAGGGTAATATTGCCATCACTGTTCTCTTCCGCCAAATGTCGTTTTTGGTCTTTTACAACAACTCCAGTTTGTTTACAGAAATCATTATAGTTATAATTACCAAGGGTACCATATAGTATAACCTCATGCCCTAATGATGCAAAATATTTAGCTAATTCTGTTGCGCGCATAGAGCGTGGAGATATTTTGGGATAAATTAAATAAGGGATAATTACAATTTTCATACAAATGTTGTTAAGAGATATTTAGGTAATAAAAATAAAGGACTTGAAAAATAGAATGTCATATCCAGAACCAATGAATACAATTGCATCAGATGATATATATTCATAAAGAATACAAATGGCAAAAGATATATCCATTTCCGATATTTTTTCTCTCCAAAAATGGATAACCATAAATATGCAATGATTGGATATGAAAGAAGCATATATCTATTACCGAGAGAGGGAACAGGCATGGCCATATTCACAAAGGTCAACCAGACTAAAAGAAATTGGAATAAATTCTTTTGGGATTTAACAAGGATATGTTTCCTGTTTTTTATAAATAAAAATAATGTTAGATTGATATATAAATTGGTTATAAATTTAAATATTCTATCGAGAATCCATAATCCAGAACCAGCGGCATTTACTTGCATGATCCTCTCTTGACTTGTATAAAATGAAATTGTATTTTGTAGGAACTGTGGTACAAAAGAACTATTAGAAATGATAAAATCGACTGTTAGACTTGAAACAAGAAAACTTGTAAAAAATAAAACAATCCATATTTTCTCAAATCTTTTAAGAAAATATGCTAAAATAATTACTAATATATATATCCAAAATGTTCCATGAAAAAACGGAGTGCATAGTGCTAATAGAAAATACCTTTTATTGTTGTATAGAAAGATTTGGAATATGCAATAAACACCAATCCATGCAGCTGTCCAAAAACGCATTCCATTAATATTGAATATTTGAATATATGTAAAAAGGAATGCTAGAAGAAGGCAGAAAAAAGTGTTCCTAAAGTTGGGATTTGAAATAAATATTTTAAATGCCTTTAGTTGGAAAAAAGCAAATATCATTGCAAAGACCATAAACATTATATGGTAATTTCCTGTAATTCGAGAAACCCCAAAAGCTACGGTATCAAAATAATAGTCCTTTTTCCCATCTTTAAATGATAGAAAATTCTGAAATCCATCAATAAATTCAACTTCTGATGTAATAACATATTCTTCAAACTCAGCACGAAAAGTTACCCCGTCAGGAGAACCTGGTGTCCTTTCATTAGTTACTGTAAAGGAAAGACCAAAAAAAACAGCAAATAAAAAGAATATTACGAAGGATGATTTTGTATTCATCCTTTGTAGTGCATAGATAAAAGCAAAAAATGGAGATATTAGAAATAAAATCCATTTTGCCTTTATATCATCTGGTCTTTCTTTAGCCCAATTTATCATTATAGTTTTTCTAGAATAATTTTAATAATTCTATCTGCAGACTTTCCATCCCACAATTCTGGAATTTCTCCATGTTTCCAGTTGCCGGAGAAAAGTTTTTCCATTGCCGGTTTTATAGCATTTGGATTAGTCCCAACTAATTCGTTGGTTCCAATTGTACAAGTTTCAGGACGTTCTGTGTTGTCTCTTAAAGTTAAACAAGGTACGTGCATAACTGTTGTTTCTTCAGTGATACCCCCGGAATCTGTAACTACAGCTTTTGCATGTCGAACCATAAAATTAAATTCCAAGTAGCCCATTGGTGGTACTATGTGAAGATTATCTGCTTCGATACCCAATTCTTTGAATATTTTTGCTGTTCTTGGGTGAATTGGGAATATGATTGGTAAAGCTTGTACATTGTTTACAATTTCGCCCATTAATGCTTTTAGTTTCTCTGCTTCATCAACATTTGCAGGTCGGTGAAGAGTCAGCATTAAATATTGTTTCTCTTTAAGCTTTAATTCATCAAAAACCTCAGGTTTTCTAAAATTATCAATATTTGCTAAAAGAGTGTCAATCATAACATTTCCGACAAAGAAAATTCTCTCAGATTTTACACCTGCATTTCGAAGATTCGTATTGGCAATCTCTGATGTTGTGAAAAAATAGTCTGTCAAAGAATCTGTAACCATGCGGTTGATTTCTTCTGGCATTGTTAAATCCCAACTTCTGATACCGGCTTCAACGTGAGCAACTTTTGTGTTAAGTTTCTTAGCAACAATAGAACATGCCATTGTTGATGTTACATCACCAACGACAACGACAAGATCTGTAGGATTTTCTAACAACTCTTTTTCAAAGGCAATCATAATTCCTGCAGTTTGTTCAGCCTGAGTTCCTCCTCCTACTCCGAGATTGACGTCAGGTTTGGGTATGTTCAGTTCTTCAAAGAAGGTATCACTCATATTCTTGTCATAGTGTTGTCCTGTGTGAATAAGACGATATGAAATGTTTTTACCCTCTTTCTGTGATTTTTGTATTGAGTGAATGATAGGAGCTATTTTCATAAAGTTTGGGCGAGCTCCTGCAATAAGTGTTAGTCTCATTACTTTATATATTTATGTCCTTTTAAATGTTTCTTTGCAAATTTCTCAAAATTGTCTTTAGGTATGAACCCATAAAACTCCGTTTGGTATTTGGTCGGGACAAATTTTTCCTTTTCTAAATCTTTTATTTTCTTTGCAGGGTTTCCGGCAATAACACAAAAACCTTCAGGAAAACTTTTTGTCACAACACTTCCTGCTCCGACAATTGTTCTCGGTCCTAGATTTACCCCTGGTAATATTACAGAATTCATGCCTATCCAAGAATAATCCCCAATATAGACTTCTTTATTTATATGGAGCATTTGGTTATTTACGTCATGATTGCCACTGATTATACCAATGTTTGAAGCAAAATGGACATATTTGCCAATATGTATACCTCCATTTCCTTGAAGGTAACACCCTGGCCGTGTTCCAGCATTGGAATTAATCCCAACAAAAATATTTAAAGGATGTGTTACTTCTGAATTTTTATGAACGGGCCAATATATAGCCTTATCTTTTTTTATGTAAAATTTGAGGTATTCCCAAATTGTTACGCGATTGCTAATAGATCCACAAAAACGAAGATATTGTTTTATTGGTAATGGCAAAATATGTTTAATTATGCTTTTTATCATTACTTAAATTTAATGTTTATTGCAACTTTAGATACTTTTGTAATTCAGAGTCAAGTTCTCTAAACAATTGGAAACTTCCTTTTGCAGAAAGGTGAATTCCATCACTTTGCATATATTCAGCTCTTTCTTTTGTTCCTATTGATTTTAAAGGGCTAATCAAGTGTACGTTTGGATAAACAGATTCTAATTTATCGAATAATTGATTATATATATCAATTGTTCGGTTCATTTCAGGACTCCTATTTAAAACTTTTTCTCCACAGTGAAGAAGTTTTATGCAAAATACAGGAGTGCTTGTTTTTATTGCTCTTTCTACATATCGGGATAAGCAAAAATAAAATCTTTCTGTTGATAAATCAGAACAGGACATAGTTCTTCCTTTGATTTTACGGATGCAATTGTATATGATATTTGAAAAAGGAAGATGGTTGATAATTTTTGTATAAAAAGCATTCCTTTTCAATAATCGAGGAGCTACGTCTGTTAGGCCAATATGAAGAATTACAAAATCAGGATTGTAAAATTCCAATAAATCATATCCTGAAGAATTTTGTCCTTCTGATATTAATCGTTCTACGCTGGAAGCCCTCCGGCATTTATCTATAAATTCAATATTTGGATATTTTTCTTTAATCTTGAAAAGCCAAGTATCCTCATATTTTAATTCAAAAGTCGGCATAACCATTGATGCACCAACTACTATACATCTCATATTATTTATTAAATAAAGGTTTTATTATTTTATAATAATTCAGTTTCATTAAGATTGACATTATTATAAATATACTTGTGAAAATTGATAAATCAATAATTAGTACTTCCAAGTGATGCATATTAAAATAAATTGAGTTCCTTATTATATATATGAATATAATTGATAAAATTGAGGCCGAGGCGATTTTTATAATACTTTTAATTGGGAAAAGTGACATTAATGAAACTCCAAATTTTTTTGCAATGTACCTTAGGAAGATAAGAATATAACTTATCGTTGTAAATACATGAACACCTGTAATCAGTAGGGGATTTTGTACCAAAGTAGCAACTAAATATTCAAGTGGCAATAATACTAAAAATGCATATTGAAAGACTTTGGCATAAAATTTAGTTGCATTTAACGCTAATAAAGCAGGGTAAAATGCAATTATTTTTACGAAATAGGTAAATAGTTTTATCCTAAAGTAATCACCACTTGTTTCATATAAATCGCCATACATTACGGTCATTATAAGGTTGGCATCAAATATACAAAAGAATACAATTGGATAAATTAACATTGCTGATTTCTCAAAAACTTGAGTCCAAATTGGATATATTTCTGTCTTGAAATTTCCTTTTTGAAATACTTTTTGGGAAAATAGAGGTGTTAACACAGTTGTTGTTGCTCCGACAATCATGCTGACAAATGGTAGTTCTAATGCTCCATTCGAGAAATCTGCAAAGACCTCGTTCCCAAAATACCGACTAATAAAAAATTGGTCTATTGAATTTAACAACGACCCCCATATGCTAGCATACAATAGGGGAAAGGAGAATTTAAAAATCTCGCTATACTTTACCGTACATTTGTTATTAGCCTCATGTCTTATGGGATAGTATTTTAGGTATAATGCGAGAATGAATTCAAATGTTGATGCAATAACAAAACCTATTAAAGCTTCATGGTATCCTGTATTAAAGAGTAAAACGGGTATTGCTACACAAAGTAACATAATTGTTCTTGTTACAATGGTATATATAGCCATGAACATTGTTTTCTTATAGGTCGCTAAGACTCCTTCCAAGCCCATTGTGGGCAACATTAAGAAAGGAACAATTGCGAAAATTTTCAACGCTGAATTTAGGTCGGGATTCTTAAGGATTGAAGCAATAATAGGAGACCCTATAAATAGTAACAAAGAGAAAACTCCTCCAAGAATGAAAAATAGATTCGTAATTTTCTTGATAAGATTTTTAGCTTGCGAAATCTCGACTCTTGGTAAAAAATAAGAAAAGGCCTTTGGTAGTCCTAATGTGAAAACAGAAAGTAATGTACTATATACATACATTACTTGTTTGTATGTTCCATAGTCCCCTTTATCAAAATATCTACTGAGGATCATGGAACTTATAATTCCAAAACCAAAGGAAAACAAGCTGCCGATTGCTATCCAAGCAGCTTGTTTTGTATTATTTGTGCTACTCACGATTTGTTTTATAGTCTGCCGTCAATAATATTTCTATCTAGAATTCCTTTAACATCATAGATAACACTATTGCTTTTTACCAAATCTTTGATATTCAGTCCAATAAATTCTTTATGAGAAACTGCTAGTATAACAGCATCATAATCTTTGTCAGTTACTTGATTTGTAATGCTTATATTATATTCACGTTTTACAGCTTCAGCATTAGCCCAAGGGTCGCAAACTGTGATATCGTTAGTGTATTCTTTAAGTGTTTGATAGATATCAACGACTTTTGTATTACGGATATCAGGGCAGTTCTCTTTGAATGTAATACCTAAAATAAGGATTTTGGCATCTTTAACTTTGACTCCTTTTAGGTTCATGCATTTAATGGTTTGGTTTGCTACATATGCACCCATTCCATCATTTAAACGGCGAGCAGAGAACATGATTCTTGGTAGTACGCCATATACCTGTGCTTTTTGAATTAAATAGTAAGGGTCAACACTGATACAGTGACCACCAACCAAACCTGGAGAAAGTTTGATGAAATTCCATTTTGAAGAAGCAGCATCGATAACATCACGGGTATCAATACCCATTGCGTTGAAAATCTTTGCCAATTCATTCATGAATGCAATATTGACGTCACGTTGAGAATTTTCAATGATTTTTGATGCTTCAGCAACTTTGATAGATGTCGCTTTATGGGTTCCATTAACAAGAACTGAATTATAAAGATTGTCAATAAAATCGGCAATCTCTGGCGTTGAACCTGATGTTACTTTCTTGATTTTTTCTACAGTATGTTGTTTATCTCCCGGGTTAATGCGTTCTGGAGAATAACCGGCAAAGAAATCAGTGTTGAATTTTAAACCAGAAACTCTTTCCACAACAGGAAGACATTCTTCTTCTGTAACTCCTGGATAGACAGTTGATTCATAAATAACAACGTCACCCTTAGAAATTACTTTACCGACGGTTTCGCTAGCCCCCCAAAGAGGTCTTAAATCTGGACGATTATTATCATCAACAGGTGTAGGAACAGCAACAATATATACGTTGCAATTTCTAATTTCATCAAGGTCGGTAGTGCATTTAAAACCATGATTCTTGATGGCATCTTGAAGTAATTCGTCTGAAACTTCAAGTGTTGCGTCATGTCCTGCATTTAATGCATCAACTCGTTTCTGATTCATGTCGAAACCAATTGTTGCATGTTTTGTTGAAAATAAACGAGCAAGAGGTAAACCGACATATCCCAACCCAATCACACAAATTCTTGTTTCCATTTTTTTATTTTTTTAATATGTTGTGTTTAATGTTTAATTCGATATTATGAAAAAAGAGATATAAATTTTTTATTTCCAGTATGCTTTTGAAAAATGTTCTGAGACTTGTTGTTCAAGGGGGGGGAATTTCATGTAGTCTCCGTAGATGGTCTTGAGGTAATTGTCATAACCGTTTGGAGCTTTATAGGTCTTCCCTTCGAATGGAACTTCTGTCTGGTCAGAATATGTTTTCGATTTTTCTAAAATTTCGTGTACGCCGTCGGGGGCTGTACAGTTGGCCACAAAGTTGGATGTTTTGTAATCGTAGGTTGTGGCTAGTTTGCTGATTATTTTATTGATTTTGATGTCGCTGATAAAGGCTGTAGGTAGTTTTAACAATAAAACCAATAGGTTTTTATACCATACGCTTTTATAGGCGATTGATCTGTTCTTTGTATTTTGGACATTTCTCCAAAAGATGACTTTTTTAAGATGTTTCACTGCCTTGTTTTTGTCGTCAGGCAGACCGTCAATAGGGAAGATGTCTATATTGATTCCTACGTTGAACTTGTCGGAGAACAGTTCGATTAAAGTCGTTCTGCTGTCATATACTTTTGCTATAGGAATAGGGTATTTCTCATTGATTGTATGATGGATAACCTTGTAATCAGATTCTTGATTGTTGAATGTCTCGATGAAACGTTCATAATCAGGACGTGGCATTGATACGTCAATATCATCGTCCCAAGGAATATATCCTTTGTGTCTGATTGCACCTAATAAAGTCCCGTAAGTAAGGAAATATTTTAAATTGTTGTCTTCGCAAAATTTGACGAATACGTCTAAAATTTTTACTTGAATTTCTTTTAATTCTTTGATTTCGATTTTTTTCATACCTCAAAGGTAGTAAAAATTTTATTGTTAGTCGCTGATTTTGGTTTTATGCTCTTTTATTGTCTTCGCTTAGTTTAGGAACAATTGTCATAACATTCAGTTGTCTCCTAAAGTATTTGTAGGTGGTAAATGTGCTGGCAATTGCTATGACTGATGTAATAATTGCGGTGTAAATCAACATCTGATTCCATGAAAGATCCATTTCAGAGAAATTTTTAGTGATATATACGCTTACTGTTCCTAAATATCCGACAGAGTCGGCAAGGTATAGAATAAATACTGATGTACTTACTATCTGCAGTGATGCAATCAATCGTTCAATCAAATAGGAGAACGGAATGTAGCCCATATACATACCTAAGCCTGAAAGTATCATCCACCAAACGGGATTGATGTATCCATAGATATATAGGACTGTAACTCCAATTGTCAAGAATCCGCCTATTCCGGCGACTATGTATAATATATTCAATGCAAGTCTATTGTTTGGAATAAATGCCGTAAGGAACATTAGAGCCAATACAATGAATGCAATAGGATATTCTGTTTTTGTGAAGATGAATGTATCGGTTACATTTAATTCTTTCCATAAATCGGCTGCGAATGAATCGCGCAATTCGCGGAAAACGGTCAATGATCCGTAAAGCAAAACTAACATGCAGATTCCAAAGAAGAATTGCTTAAAGAAAGAGTTCCTTTCTGCTTTTGACATTGGAGCCCGCTCTGTGCGGAGCATCTTGTCTCGTTCCGTAGGTTCCGGAATTTGATTTAGTAGATATGCCAATATGAGCATTAGTGGAAAGATGACGGCTCCCGTTACGAATGGCATCCAATATTCTGTAAGGTTGAATGTATTCATCAGGGATTGTCCTAATGTCTTTACCAGTCCGGAGGCTACAATTAGTGCTGCACTTAGTCCTACGTTGACAATTTCGCTGATTTTGCGTCCTTCAATATAACTGAACAGGAGTCCCCAAATCATTCCCAAAGGAAGACCGCTAAGAAAGACACTGACAGTTTTCCATACGGTGGGCAATGCTCCAAATCCAATCCATGTTAATTCTGAAAATGTTAATAATCCAACTATATAAAATACTCGTTGATTCTTTTTGACTCCCGGGAGTATGGCCGTACCAATAAATTTGGAAACTGCATATCCGATGATTTCAGAAAGAACAAATACTATTTTAAGGTCGAAACCCCATAATGTCTGTCCTTCATACAATGCAACGGTAAATGGTTTTCTAAAGCCATAGCAACAAGTATATAATAAAAAGATGACAATTGCTGAATAGATTGCGAGAGTAGTATTTGAAGAACGAGATAATTTCTCTTTTAAGCTCATATGTTATAAATAGGGGATAATGTGTTGCTCTGCATATTCTTTGTCGTTGACATCGTCAATTTCATACCATTTCACGTTCGGGTTGTTCAGAACATAGATAGGCATGATGTCTTGTGACATGTGGAGCAATTCGTATTCGTATCCTAGTTTTGGTTGGTCTTTAACTATTGATGCATAGTCCGCACACATTCTTGCGAAAAATTCGTGTGATAGTTTGTGAATTCCAACCAATTCTCCTTTTGCGTTAATTTCTTCTTTGTTTACCGAGCAATTGGTCAAACGACCGTCTGCATCGGATTCAACATAATATTGATCTTGAAACTTGGTGACAGGGGTAATTAACATTGCTGTCGGCGCTTTACACTCCATCAAAGAGGTAATGGCATTTTTGTCAAATACCAAATCAGATTCCAATAATAGAAAATCATCATTGCCAATCAACTCTTTGGTGTTGTATAAGGTGTACATGCTGTTGGTTTCTGCATATCGAGGACTGAAACATGTTTCAATCATTGGATATTTAGTCTTTAATGCTTCGTAAGCCTCTTTTTTATATCCAGTGCCGATAATGATTCGTTTGATGCCACAAGCAAGCAGGGTCTCAATACTGCGGATTACCATGGGTTGGTTGCCCACTTCGATAAATCCTTTGGGCATTAACTCTGTGTAGTGGCCAAAGCGTGTTCCAAGTCCGGCTGCCATAATTACAACTGTCTTAATCATAAAATTTAGTTTTGTAAAATGTATTTATAGATTTTAGTTTATTTATTCTTCAGAACCGTAATGATAACTATCACTGTAGCCGTAATGATAACCATAGCGATAACCATATTTGTAACCATAACGATTTCCTCCGCCTTCTGTCCCATTAAGAACAAGAGACATGTTCTTGTATTTCTTATTGTTGTAAAGATTGTCAAGCTCAGAAACCATAGTACGTTCCAACAATCCTGCACGTACAATAAAAATAGTACGATCTGCAAATTTGCTGATGATTTGTGTATCGGCTACTATTTCGATAGGAGGACAGTCGATGAATACATAGTCGTATTGGCCTTTTACCTTGTCGATTAATTCTCCAAAGCGGTCTTTGTATAATAGTTCTGTTGGATTGGGAGGAATGGTTCCAACTGGGATGATATCAAGATTCTTATTCATTGAACTTGTAGTAATGATTTTACTTAATTCTGTTTCTTTACCTCCAAGATAATCACTGATACCCAGTTTTGGAGTATTGATATATGCAGAAGCAGACGCATGTCGCAAGTCTCCGTCTATAACCAATACTTTTTTGCCTTTAATGGCAAGGCTCATGGCAGTGTTCATTGTGATAAATGATTTGCCACTACCCGGATTAAAAGAAGTGACAATGATTACGTTTGATTCCTTATTATCATCAACCGTAAATTCAAGGTTGGTTCGCAGTACACGGAACGCCTCGTTGATGATGTTACGACTGCCTTCTTTCACGACAATCTCATTCTTGGCCATTTCACGTTTCTTCAACAAGCCTTTCTTGTGATGTAGGAGCAAAGGAATTTCTCCAAGAAATGGTGCTTGCACACCTTCAAGGTCTTTGCGACCGCGTATTTTTGTGTTATTATTTTCCTTTAAGAAAATAATAACAATTGGAATTAATAAACCAAGGACAAAGGCCACTAATAGTATATTTTTTCTATTTGGACTTGTTGGAACGAAACTTCCATAAGGAGGTACTACGATTCGTGTATGGTTGGCACTGAATGCTTGAGAGAGTTCGTTTTCCTCACGTTTTTGCAATAAAAACAAATATAGAGCTTCTTTAACTTTTTGTTGACGTTCTACAGAAATCAAATATTTTGCTTGAGTAGGGTTGGCTGCAATTTGAGAAGTAGTTTTGCGCTCTTCTTTTCGCAAACTATTTAATTGAGACTCTAGTGTCACAATTTGATTGTCAATAGATGTTGCAATCGCATTTTTCATTGCTTTTAATGAATTGTCCAAATCAACAACCAATGGGTTTTGTTCACTACTATTGGCGACTAAGTTATTACGAGTAAGTAGCTGTGTATTGTATTCAGAAATTTGTTTTTCAATAGTCTGATTGCCTATCCCCGAATTGACAGGGAATAATTGTTTGTCATTCTTTTTATTGGCGATATAATCCTTTACATATTTTGTCATGTAAAGTTGGTTGTTCAATGTTACTATTTGAGCATTGTTTTCAGTACTTTTGTTCAAATATAAACTTGATGCTACCTCTACATTTGGGAGAAGATTCTGACTCTTATAAGATGAGATGTTTTCATCAACATGACCAAGCTCTTTTTCAATGACAGCTAGACGTTCGTTTATAAATTGAGAAGTACTAACTGCTATTTGGTTTTTGTCTCTTGACCAATTCTCATTGTAAACCTCAATCAATGTGTTGATAATATCTTCAGCTCTTTGTATAGAATTGTCTCTAAATGATAAGTCAATTACTGTCGCTTCTTTGCTATTTAGGGCTACAGATAGTTTTCTTGCGTAAGCATTAGTCGCATTGTATATGCTAGTTTTGGAAATGTATATAGTGTATTCTTCTCCGTTGACATAGTGCTCTGTAGGGGATACTTTAATATTACCTATAGGTGTTTGAATTGTCTCTAAAATTTTCCCTTCAAAATCTTTGTCAACTTCGATCATATCACCTTCTTTAGAATATGTTAAATCAGAAAGCTTTATGTCCCTTTCTTTTGAAATATTTAATACGAAATTGGCTGATTCTTTTTCAGGAATTCCATCAAAAAAGACTTTAATAGGTAGCGATTTTCCATAAGCAACCTTGTTATGAAATGTCCCAGGAATTGCGTAATTTGTTGTCAAATCCATACGTTTTACAACTTCAGCCATCAATGCTGGAGACTTTAAAGCTACTAATTCATTGTTTACATTTGTATAACCTTGGAAAAAAACAAATCCTGAGAATGGCTCCATTTGGGATGAGAAAGGAGTGCCATTTGAATCTTCTTTAATCAGGATAGAAGCGGTTCTGTTATATTCCGCTGGGGTGCGTAACAAACTCAATGTTGCAAAACCAAGAGTAATTAATAATGAAAGGACAAACCATTTCCATCTCGAAATACAAGCGTATAGTAAATCTTGAATAGTGATGGAATTAGCATTGGGTTGTGTCTGTGCAATATCTTGTTGTTCCATTTGTGCAATTATTTAAAGATCAATACTGCGATTGTTGTTAATAATGAAGTTAAAGACATCCAGAATGATGCTGAACGGACGTTGTTACCGTTGACTGAGGCTTGACGTGCACGCATATTGTTTGGCTCTACATATACGATGTCATTTTGTTGCAAATAATAGACAGGAGATGAATATAAATTTTGTCCTGAATTAAGATTTACTGTATATAAAGTCGCTTTGCCATTTTCTTTACGTTGAACCAATACGTTTTCTCTTTTACCATATATGGAAAGGTCACCGGCCATGCTGATAGCATCCAATAATGTGATTTGATCACGGTCGATATTGAATCTGCCTGGATTTTTTACTTCACCTAGAACAGAAACTGATAAATTTAGAAATTCAACAGAAATAGTCGGGTCTTTTATTAAATTGCGAGTCGTTAATTCATTTTTGATAAATGAGGCAATTTCTTCGCGAGTTTTTCCTTCAATATGAATTGTTCCCAACACCGGGAAATCAATATTACCTTTAGAATCTACGGTATAGCCTAGTTCTGTTTTCATGTTATTGCTACCAGCCGTTTGTCCGAGAGGTCTTTTAAGGTTGAATAAGTCTGCCAACATTTGATCTTTGTAGTTGACGAGAATTGAAATTTTGTCTTGGGGACGAACACGAATTTCATAATCATTAATGATTTGTTGGGGAGTGCCAGCTTCAATGCCCTTAAAATATGCAACGTTAGGTGTTGAGCATGAACTAGCCAATAGAATAGTGGCTACAATCAGTAATAGGTTTTTGATTCTCATATTGGTTGTGATTATTTATTTTCTTTATAATTAATTCTTTTGGGCTTGGCATTTCGCAATTTTTTTGGATAACCAGATATTTTCAGAGATCCAAATAAAAGCGTCTATAAGAACTAATAAATTTATATTAACGTATAGTGATAAGTATATATTACAAACTGTACAGATAACAGATACCGAAACGATTGTTACCATCGCAGCACGTTGTTTCATTCCTATTGCCAATAGCTTATGGTGAATATGGTTCTTGTCTGGCAAGAATGGATTTTTGTGATTTCGTATTCTGTGGAAATATACTCTAATAACGTCAAAGCAAGGAATGATTAATGGTGCGAAGGCTAGAATCAAAGCATTTGGATAATCTGGTGTTGTGTGTGCACTAAGCAGAAGTTTCAAGCTAAGGAAACAAATCATTAGACCAACCGTTAAACTACCGGTATCACCCATAAATATTTTTTTACCTTTTTCGGGATTCCCAAATACATTGTAATAGTAAAATGGTATCAATACGCCAAGTGTAGCGAATGCTAACATGGCATAAAGGTATTCTTCCAAACTAAAGAAAGCCATTCCGTAGAAGAATAGAGTAACACTACATAGACCGGAAGCCAATCCGTCAATGCCGTCAATTAAGTTAATGGCATTAATTATGAAGACGATTACAAGTACTGTAAATGGATAGCTTATCCAGATTGGCATATTGTAAATGCCAAATAATCCATTTAAACCTTGAAAATGCAAGCCTCCAGCAATTAGCATAATTGCACATAGAATTTGCACAATAAATTTTGCTCTGTATCTAACACCAATCAAGTCGTCGGCCATACCAACCAGATATAATAGCATAATGGCGCAGAAACCATAAGCCAGCGTGATGACTTCGGAATGGATATTAGCCAATATTTCGGTATTGCCTAATGAAAGATTGACACCAATAAGCAGTATAATAGAAAAGAATACTACAGGTTTAAAGGCAATGCCTCCTAATCTTGGAACTACACCTTTGTGGATTTTGCGTTCGTCTGGTTCGTCAAACAATTGTTTGCGAAAGGCGATTAGTAGGATTTGAGGAATTACAATACCTGCCAAAAGTACGCATGTTAAGAATAAAATGCTGATGTTAATAAGCCAGAACATAATTTGTTATGAATAATGTTATACTTTCCCTTTCTGTCAAGGGCGTTTCTTAATTTATTTAGTCTCTTCGGCCTTTTTCCCCGATTTTTCGTTGATGACCTCAATTAGATCCAAGTGGATTTGGGCGGAAACTGCCATAATGTTGTCGAGTTTCACGACTACTTGTTTGCTTCTCGTGCCTTTTAGTTTGATGAAAGTGCCTTCGAGTCCGTCAAATTGGCCACCGTGGATTCTCACTCGTGTGCCTTTTTTGAAATCGATTTCTTCAGGCTTGTAGTATTTCAAGTCTTCATCGTATTGAGACGAAATCTTGATGAAATTTGACATCTGGTTGTCCGGTACTGTCAAATACTCTAAGCCTGTACTCATTTTCCACATCATAAACTGTAGAAAATTGCACTTTTGTTTGAATTCAATGATTTGGGAGTGGCTGGCATGGACGAATATCAGATTTGGAGTGACAGGAACTAGTCTCCTCGTCTTTTTGCCATGGTAAACTTGGACTGTGTACTTTTTAGGTATGTAATAGTCTAAACCATCTTCCCCTTTTAGTTTCTCTTCAGCTTTGCCTTCGCATTTATAAGCTCGCATGACATACCAGCGAACTCTATTTTTCTCGTTTATGTTTTTTAACGTAACATTCACCTTAATCAAACTTAAGTAATAATTATTAATAAGATATAATCATAGTTCATCCCAAATAATGTATTGGTCTGTACTGCAAATCGTTACGCCTATCCCTTTTGGAAATGAAAGCTTTTTTGGAATTTGAATCCCGTTGTTTTGAAGCAAAGATATTTAAAGTGTCTAAAATATGCAAGTTTTTTAAGGTTAAATATCTGATTGTTAAATTGGTGTGTCTTATAATGACTTGCTTAGTAATGGATTAGCGGATATTAATTATTTTATATGACTTTTTGAATTTGTTAAATGTCATTGTCCTCTGGTATTAATGCTATTCTTTGGAGGCTTAACGGTATGTGAATATGCGTGTTTGGGGCTTTCAAATCATGAAAAAATATTGTATTTTTGTGAAAAATTTATGTTATGTCTACATTATTGAAAGTTAACGAAAATAAGAAGGTGGCTTTGCCGAAGGTAAAGGACTTGAAAATTGGTGTCGTTGCGGCAGAATGGAATTCTGAAATTACAGATGCTTTGCTTGGCGGCGTTTTGAGCGTGTTGAAATCAGAAGGCTATGGAGAAGAAGCTACTGTTGTTCGTCGTGTGCCTGGAACTGTTGAATTGACATTCGGTGCATCGGTGATGATGAATGATCCTGAAATTGATGCTGTGATTGTTATCGGTTGTGTGATTAGAGGAGGTACGCCTCACTTTGATTATGTTTGCGACAGTGTAACACAGGGTGTGGCGATGTTGAATGCCAAGGGCGAAATACCAGTAATCTTCTGTGTGCTAACTACTGAGAATGAGCAACAGGCTAAAGAACGAGCAGGCGGAGTTCTGGGAAATAAGGGTGCTGAAGCTGCTGAAGCAGCCATTAAAATGGTTGACTTTATGGATAGCTTGAACTAAAAAGTTGTAGCTTTTGCAAAAAAAAATCGACGATTTTTTTGTGAGATTAAAAAATTGTCGTACATTTGCAACGCAATTAACGGAAGGGCGAATACCAGAGTGGCCAAATGGGGCAGACTGTAAATCTGCTGACTTATGTCTTCGGTGGTTCGAATCCATCTTCGCCCACAATCCCAGACTGCGGAAGTAGGCCTTCCAAACTGAGGGTCGCGAATTAGATCTTCGTCTTCCGCTCAATTTTGATTGCCTATGTAGCTCAGGGGTAGAGCACTTCCTTGGTAAGGAAGAGGTCACGGGTTCAAATCCCGTCATCGGCTCTAAAGATAGGAAAATATAATTAATTAGTTAAACATATAATAAAATCATAAAGTTATGGCTAAAGAGAAATTTGAAAGAACCAAACCGCATGTTAACATCGGTACAATTGGTCACGTTGACCACGGTAAAACTACTTTGACCGCAGCTATCACTACAGTGTTGGCAAAAAAAGGTCTTACTGAAAAACGTTCATTCGATTCAATCGATAACGCTCCAGAAGAAAAAGAACGTGGTATCACTATTAACACTTCACACGTAGAATACGAAACAGCTAACCGTCACTACGCACACGTTGACTGTCCGGGCCACGCTGACTACGTTAAGAACATGGTAACTGGTGCTGCTCAAATGGACGGTGCAATTATCGTTTGTGCTGCAACAGATGGTCCTATGCCTCAAACTCGTGAACACATCCTATTGGCTCGCCAAGTAAACGTTCCTCGTTTGGTTGTATTCTTGAACAAATGTGACGCTGTAGACGATCCAGAAATGTTCGAACTTGTTGAAATGGAAATGCGTGATCTTCTTTCTACATACGAATATGATGGTGAAAACACACCTATCATCCGCGGTTCTGCACTAGGTGCTTTGAACGGTGAACCACAATGGGAAGAAAAAATCATGGAACTTATGGATGCAGTTGATACTTGGATTCCATTGCCTCCACGTGATGTTGATAAACCATTCTTGATGCCGGTTGAAGATATCTTCTCAATCACTGGTCGTGGTACTGTTGCTACAGGTCGTATCGAAGCAGGTCGCATCAAAGTTGGTGACGAAGTTCAAATCCTAGGTCTAGGTGCTGACTTGAAATCAACTGTAACAGGTGTTGAAATGTTCCGTAAACTTCTTGACGAAGGAGAAGCTGGTGATAACGTAGGTTTGTTGCTTCGTGGTATTGATAAAAACGAAATCAAACGTGGTATGGTAATCTGCCACCCAGGACAAGTTAAACCTCACAGCGAATTCAAAGCTCAAGTTTATATCTTGAAAAAAGAAGAAGGTGGACGTCACACTCCATTCCACAATCACTATCGTCCTCAATTCTACATCCGTACTCTTGATGTAACTGGTGAAATCACATTGCCAGAAGGTGTAGAAATGGTAATGCCAGGTGACCACGTAACTATCCAAGTTAAATTGATCAACCCGGTAGCATGTGATAAGGGTCTACGTTTCGCAATCCGTGAAGGTGGTCGTACAGTAGGTTCTGGTCAAATCACAGAAATCATTGACTAATCTATAGATTAATCATACAACCCAAAGTCGGTTGGCAACAACCGACTTCTATACAGGACTAGCTCAGTCGGTAGAGCACTGGTCTCCAAAACCAGGTGTCGGGAGTTCGAGCCTCTCGTCCTGTGCTAAAGATATTAGAAATGAAAATATTTAATAAACTATTTACGGATATTCAAGAATCTTATAACGAATTGGTTTATAAGGTTTCTTGGCCAACTAAAAACCAGTTGGTTAATAGCACAGTCATAGTAATGGTTGCTTCCATCATTTTATCATTAGTGATCTTTGCTCTTGACCAAGTAATAGATTTAATAATGCACTTTATTTATAGTGTCTAAAAGGTTGTAATCAAATGGGTGAAGGTAAAAAGGAATGGTACGTTCTTCGTGCCATATCAGGAAAAGAAGCGAAAGTCAAGGAACTACTTGACGCTCAAATCAATAAAACTTCGCTAGGCGACTACGTATCGCAAGTTTTGATTCCTACTGAAAAAATCTATTCTACAACTAAAACCGGAAAAAAGGTTATGAAAGAACGTACTCTTTATTCCGGATATGTTTTTGTAGAGGCTGATTTAACTGGTGAAGTTGTACATACTCTTAGTAATACTACTAACGTTATTGGCTTCCTAGGAGGCGGTCTTGGCGCTAAACCAGAACCATTGCGTCCTTCGGAAGTTATGCGTATGTTAGGTGTTGCCGATGAAATTCAGGATGCAGCGGATTCAAACGTTGTTGAATATTTCGTTGGTGAGACTGTGAAAGTGAACTACGGTCCATTCTCAGGCATGAACGGTACTATTGAAGAGGTGAACAATGAAAAGAAGAAGCTGAAAGTAATGGTAAGCATCTTCGGTCGTAAGACACCGGTAGAGTTGGAAAATTCGCAAGTAGAAAGGGAACAATAATCTGAGGTTACGCGCAGATTAATCCCTTCGATAATAACTTATCAAAACATTTAAGAAATGGCTAAAGAAATTGCTGGACAGATCAAATTACAGATTAAAGGCGGTGCTGCAAATCCCGCTCCTCCTGTAGGACCTGCTTTGGGTTCTAAAGGTATCAACATCATGGAGTTTTGCAAGCAATTCAATGCCCGTACTCAAGACAAAGCTGGCAAAGTCCTTCCGGTAGTTATTTCGTATTACACTGATAAGAGCTTTGATTTTATCGTTAAAACTCCACCAGTAGCAGTACAATTATTGGAAGTTTCTAAAAAGAAAAGCGGTTCGGCTCAACCAAACCGTGACAAAGTGGCTGAAGTATCTTGGGATCAGGTAAAGGTTATTGCTGAAGACAAAATGTCAGATTTGAACTGTTTTACTGTTGAATCAGCTATGAGAATGGTCGCTGGAACAGCGAGAAGTATGGGTATCAGTGTTAAGGGTTCGTTCCCTGAAAATAATTAAAAACTTCAATTGAAATGGGTAAACTTACAAAAAATCAAAAGTTAGCTTTAGAGAAGATTGAAGCTGGGAAGATTTACACTCTTAAGGAAGCTGCTGACAAGTTGAAAGAAATCACTTTCACAAAGTTCGATGCTTCATTTGATATCGATGTACGTCTTGGTGTAGATCCTCGTAAAGCTAACCAAATGGTTCGTGGTGTGGTTTCTCTACCTTACGGAACAGGAAAGCAAGTACGCGTATTGGTTCTTTGCTCTTCAGACGCAGAAGCAGCTGCTAAAGAAGCAGGTGCAGACTATGTAGGTCTTGACGAATATATCGAAAAGATTAAAGGCGGCTGGACAGACATTGATGTGATCATCACACAACCGGCTATCATGGGTAAAATCGGTGCTTTAGGTCGTATCTTAGGTCCACGTGGCTTGATGCCAAACCCTAAGAGCGGTACTGTAACACCAGATGTTGCTAAAGCTGTAAAAGAAGTAAAACAAGGTAAGATTGACTTCAAAGTCGATAAGAACGGTATAGTTCACGCATCAATTGGTAAAATTTCATTCAGTGCAGAACAAATGGCAGAAAATGCTCAAGAGTTCATCAACACATTGATTAAATTGAAACCAGCTACTGCGAAAGGAACATATTTAAAGAGCATTTATCTTTCAAGTACAATGAGTCGCGGTCTTAAGATCGATACTAAATCACTTGAGCAATAATTTTAAACAGTTAGAGAATCATGAGAAAGGAAGATAAATCACTTATAATTGAGAAAATAGCAAATACTATTAACGAGTATGGCTGTTTCTATTTGACTGACACAACCGGAATGAATGCAGAACAAACTAGCGCATTGCGCCGTGCTTGTTTCAACGCAGACGTTAAGATGGTTGTAGTTAAGAATACTCTACTTCACAAAGCTCTTGAGCAATCAGAAATAGATTATTCTGAGTTGTATCCAGTATTGTCTGGAACTACCGCAATGTTGTTCGCTAACGTAGGTAACGCTCCTGCTAAAACAATCAAGGCATTCCACTCTAAGGAAAATCAAATGCCTATCCTTAAAGCTGCTTTCGTAGAAGAAACAGTTTATGTAGGTGCTGACCAACTAGACACTCTTGCAAGCATCAAGAGCAAAAACGAACTTATCGCAGACGTTGTTGCATTGCTACAATCTCCGGCGAAGAACGTTATCTCTGCTTTGCAATCATCAGGCAACAAGTTGCATGGTATTCTTGAAACTCTCTCCAACAAATAAACAAATAATAAAAAACAATAAAAAATCATACAAAAATGGCAGATTTAAAAGCTTTTGCAGAACAATTAGTTAACCTTTCAGTAAAGGAAGTAAACGAACTTGCTCAAATTTTGAAAGAAGAATATGGTATTGAACCTGCTGCTGCAGCTGTTGCTGTTGCTGCTCCTGCTGCTGGTGGTGCTGCTGCCGCTGAAGAAAAATCTTCTTTCGACGTAGTATTGAAAAGTGCTGGCGCTAGCAAACTAGCTATCGTTAAACTAGTAAAAGAATTGACTGGTCTTGGCTTGAAAGAAGCTAAAGATATGGTAGATGGTGCTCCTTCTGTATTGAAAGAAGGTTTGGCTAAAGCAGACGCTGAAGGTTTGAAAAAACAACTTGAAGAAGCTGGCGCTGAAGTTGAACTTAAATAATATTGCCTGAATTTCAGGTAATTAGGTTAAGAATCCCCTATAAAGTCGATTCTTAACCTTTTTGTGTTATTTTCAATTTCGGGTTCTAATAAATATTTTTTTCATGGTAGTTTCAACAGTAAAACCACGCGTAAATTTCGCATCCGTAAAGAATCCGTTACCATATCCTGACTTCTTGGAGGTTCAATTGAAGTCATTTCAAGACTTTTTGCAACTAGACACTCCACTAGAAAAAAGAAAGAACGAAGGACTTTATAAGGTATTTTCGGAAAATTTCCCAATCGCCGACACACGCAACAATTTTGTGTTGGAGTTTTTAGACTATTACATCGATCCGCCGAGATATTCAATTGAAGAATGTTTTCGTCGCGGTTTGACATATAGTGTGCCTTTGAAGGCTAAATTGAAGTTGTATTGTACCGATCCGGATCACGAAGACTTCGATACTGTTATACAAGACGTATATTTAGGTCCTATTCCTTATATGACCGAAAAGGGAACGTTCGTCATCAATGGTGCCGAGCGCGTTGTTGTTTCGCAATTACACCGTTCTCCAGGTGTGTTCTTTGGTCAAAGCACACACGCCAACGGTACTAAACTTTATTCAGCTCGTATTATCCCGTTCCGTGGATCTTGGATTGAGTTTGCGACAGACATTAACAATGTGATGTATGCTTACATCGACCGTAAGAAAAAATTACCTGTAACCACATTGTTACGTGCCATCGGTCTTGACAGCGATAAGGATATTATTGAAATATTCGGTCTTGCTGAAGAAATAAAAGTGAACAAAACGAACTTGAAAAAAGCCGTTGGTAGAAAATTGGCGGCTCGCGTTTTGAAAACTTGGGTTGAAGATTTCGTTGATGAAGATACTGGAGAAGTCGTTTCTATCGAACGTAATGATGTCGTTATCGACCGTGAAACTGTTATCGAAGAGGAACACATCCAAGAAATCATCGATGCTGGTGTATCTACTATCCTTCTTCACAAAGAAGATCCTAATGCTAGTGACTACACTATCATCTTCAATACATTACAAAAAGACCCTAGCAACTCTGAGAAAGAGGCTATCAATTACATTTACCGTCAATTGCGTAACGCAGAACCTGCAGATGATGCAAGTGCAAGAGAAGTTATCACAAACTTGTTCTTCTCTGAAAAACGTTATGACTTGGGTGATGTAGGTCGCTACCGTATTAATAAAAAATTAGGTTTGAACTGCCCTGAAGAGGTTAAAGTTCTAACTAAAGAAGATATTATCGCTATCATCAAATATTTGATTGAGTTGATTAACTCTAAGTCTGATGTTGATGATATCGACCACTTGAGCAACCGTCGTGTTCGTACAGTAGGTGAACAACTTTACAACCAATTCGGTGTCGGATTGGCTCGTATGGCTCGTACAATCCGTGAACGTATGAATGTCCGCGACAATGAAGTATTTACTCCGATTGACTTGATTAACGCGAAGACTATTTCTTCTGTAATCAATACATTCTTCGGAACAAATGCTTTGTCTCAATTTATGGACCAAACTAACCCGTTGGCTGAGATTACTCACAAACGTCGTATGTCAGCGTTAGGTCCTGGTGGTTTGTCACGTGATAGAGCCGGTTTCGAGGTTCGTGACGTGCACTATACTCACTATGGTCGTTTGTGTCCGATTGAAACACCGGAAGGTCCGAACATCGGTTTGATTTCATCTCTTTGCGTTTACGCTAAGATTAATAATCTTGGTTTCATCGAAACTCCGTATCGTAAAGTAGAAAACAGTGTTGTTGACTTGAACAATGACAATGTCACTTATTTGACAGCTGAAATTGAAGAAGGTCACATCATTGCACAAGGTAATGCTCCATTGAATGACGATGGTACATTTATCCGTAATAAAGTAAAAGCTCGTTTGGATGCTGACTTCCCGGTAGTTGCTCCGGAAGAAGTTGAGCTTATGGATGTCTCTCCACAACAGATTGCATCTATCGCAGCTTCTTTGATTCCGTTCTTGGAACACGATGACGCCAACCGTGCGTTGATGGGTTCTAACATGATGCGCCAAGCTGTGCCATTGTTGCGTAGCGAAGCTCCTATCGTTGGTACTGGTATCGAAGCACAACTTGCAAAAGACTCTCGTACACAAATCATGGCAGAAGGTGCCGGAGTTGTTGACTTTGTTGATGCAAGTGTAATTCGTATCCGTTACGACAGAACAGAAGATGAAGAATTTGTAGCATTCGACGATGCTGTTAAAGAATACATCATTCCTAAATTCCGTAAAACTAACCAAAGCACAACTATCGACCTTCGTCCTATTTGTCACAAAGGTCAACGTGTTGAAAAAGGCACTATCCTTACAGAAGGTTATGCTACTGAAAACGGAGAGTTGGCTCTTGGACGTAACTTGAAAGTGGCATTCATGCCTTGGAAGGGTTACAACTATGAGGATGCTATCGTATTGAACGAACGTATGGTTCGTGAAGATATCTTGACATCTGTTCACGTTGACGAATATTCTTTGGAAGTTCGTGAAACAAAACGCGGAATGGAAGAATTGACTTCCGATATTCCTAATGTTAGCGAAGAAGCTACTAAGGATTTGGATGAACGTGGTATTATCCGTGTGGGTGCACACGTAGTACCGGGCGATATCCTTATCGGTAAAATCACTCCTAAGGGTGAATCTGATCCTACTCCAGAAGAAAAATTGCTTCGTGCTATCTTCGGTGACAAGGCTGGTGATGTTAAGGATGCATCTTTGAAAGCATCTCCTTCATTGAAGGGTGTTATCATTGATACAAGCTTGTTCTCACGCGTTGTCAAGAAGAAGGGTAAAGCTACAAACTTGGCTCTTGCTAAGATTGCTGAAGAATTCGAAGTACAACAAGCTGAATTGAAATCTCGTTTCTTGGAAAAATTGGTTGTCTTGACTCAAGGCAAAGTTTCTAAGGGCGTTAAGGATTTCATGGGAACAGAAGTTATTCCTAAGGGAGTTAAATTCACTTTGTCAGTGTTGAAATCTATCGAAGAATTCGATACAATCAACTTGAGCAAGTGGACTGCTGATGCTCACAAGAACGATATGATTCATGATACTATCGTGAACTATCTACGTAAATCGAAAGAAATTGAAGTTGAAATGCGTCGTCGTCAATTTGACTTCTCTATCGGAGACGAACTTCCTTCAGGCATCATGCAAATGGCTAAAGTTTATGTGGCTAAGAAACGTAAGATCGGTGTCGGTGATAAGATGGCAGGTCGTCACGGTAACAAGGGTATCGTGTCACGTGTAGTTCGTCAAGAGGATATGCCATTCTTGGCTGACGGTACTCCGGTTGATATCGTTTTGAACCCGTTGGGTGTGCCTTCTCGTATGAACTTGGGTCAGATCTTCGAAACAGTTCTTGGTTGGGCAGGTCGTGAACTTGGCGAAAAATTCGCAACACCTATCTTTGACGGTGCAAGTATCGACGATTTGAATAACTGGACAGATAAAGCCGGTGTCCCACGTTATGGTAAGACTTATCTATACGATGGTGGAACTGGTGAACGCTTCGACCAACCTGCAACAGTAGGTGTTATCTACATGTTGAAATTGGGTCACATGGTTGAAGATAAGATGCACGCACGTAGCATCGGTCCGTACTCATTGATTACTCAACAACCTCTTGGTGGTAAAGCACAATTCGGTGGCCAACGTTTCGGTGAAATGGAGGTTTGGGCACTTGAAGCATTTGGTGCTTCTCACGTATTGCAGGAAATCTTGACAATCAAGAGTGATGACGTTGTAGGACGTAGCAAAGCTTACGAGGCAATCGTTAAGGGTGAGCCTATGCCTACACCTGGTATTCCTGAGTCGTTGAACGTGTTATTACACGAGTTGCGCGGTCTCGGACTTAGCATTAACTTAGATTAAATAAACTTACGATGTGTCGGTTAGACAATCGTTTAACCGACACATCTAACTCTTTATACAAGCAATAAAATAAATTATGGCATTTAATAAAGACAACAAAATAAAGAGTAGCTTTTCGAAGATAAGTATCGGAATAGCTTCACCGGAAGAAATTTTGGAAAAATCTTACGGTGAGGTGCTTAAGCCCGAAACAATTAACTATCGTACATATAAGCCAGAACGTGACGGTTTGTTCTGTGAACGAATCTTCGGTCCGGTAAAAGACTACGAGTGCCACTGTGGTAAATACAAACGTATCCGTTACAAAGGTATCGTCTGCGACCGTTGTGGTGTCGAAGTTACTGAAAAGAAAGTGCGTCGTGAACGTACAGGTCACATAGCATTGGTGGTGCCTGTGGCTCACATTTGGTATTTCCGTTCATTACCTAACAAAATTGGTTATTTACTTGGTTTGCCATCTAAAAAACTTGATTCAGTTATCTACTACGAACGTTATATTGTTATCCAACCAGGTGCTGCGGCAGAACTAGAAGGCCAGGAAAACTTGAGCCGTTTGGATTTGTTGACAGAAGACGAATATCTTGAAATTGTGGACAAATTGCCACGTGAAAATCAAATGTTGGAAGATAGCGACCCTAACAAATTCATTTGTAAAATGGGTGCTGAAGCCATCTCTGATTTGCTTCAAGGTTTGGATTTGGACAGCTTGTCATACGAATTGCGTCACCGTGCCGATACTGATACATCTCAACAACGTAAAACTGAAGCATTAAAACGTTTGCAAGTTGTTGAATCATTCCGTGCTTCTAAGAACCGCAACAAACCGGAATGGATGATTTTGAAGGTTATCCCTGTCATCCCACCGGAATTGCGTCCATTGGTTCCATTGGATGGTGGTCGTTTTGCTACAAGTGACTTGAATGACTTGTATCGTCGTGTGATCATCCGTAACAACCGTTTGAAACGTTTGATCGAAATTAAAGCTCCTGAAGTTATCCTACGTAACGAAAAACGTATGCTTCAAGAAGCTGTTGATTCATTGTTGGACAACTCACGTAAATCAAGTGTGGTTAAGACTGAGGCTAACCGCCCGTTGAAATCATTGTCTGATAGCTTGAAAGGTAAACAAGGACGTTTCCGTCAAAACCTTTTGGGTAAACGTGTTGACTATTCTGCTCGTTCAGTAATTGTCGTTGGTCCGGAATTGAAGATGCATGAATGCGGTTTGCCAAAAGATATGGCAGCCGAACTATATAAACCGTTCATTATCCGTAAACTTATCGAACGTGGTATCGTTAAGACAGTCAAGAGTGCGAAGAAAATCGTTGACCGTAAGGAACCGATTGTATGGGATATTCTTGAATACGTAATGAAAGGTCACCCAGTATTGTTAAACCGTGCCCCTACACTTCACCGTCTTGGTATCCAAGCATTCCAACCTCGTATGATTGAAGGTAAGGCAATCCAACTTCACCCATTGGCATGTACAGCGTTCAACGCCGACTTCGATGGTGACCAAATGGCGGTTCACTTGCCATTAGGTAACGAAGCTATTTTGGAAGCACAAATCCTAATGCTGGGCTCTCACAATATTCTTAACCCGGCCAATGGTGCTCCTATCACTGTCCCTTCTCAAGATATGGTACTTGGTTTGTACTACATCACTAAATTGCGTAAGGGTGACAAGGGTGAAGGTTTGGTATTCTACGGTCCGGAAGAAGCTCAAATAGCATACAACGAAGGCAGATGTACACTTCACGCTATCATTTCTGTCGTTACCAAAGATTTGGACGAAAACGGAAATGTTGTTGACAAGTTGATTAAAGAAACTTCTGTTGGTCGTATCTTGTTCAACCAATACGTTCCAAACGAAATTGGTTATGTGAACAAATTGATTTCAAAGAAATCTCTTCGCGACATTATCGGTGTTGTTATTAAGAACTGTGGTGTGGTACGTTCTTCACAATTCCTTGATGATATCAAGAACTTGGGTTACTATATGGCATTCCGTGGCGGTTTGTCATTCAACTTGGGAGACGTGCTTGTTCCACCAGAAAAAGAACAATACGTAAAAGAAGGTTACGAACAAGTTGAAGAAGTAATGAATAACTACAACATGGGTTTCATTACCAACAACGAACGTTATAACCAAATCATTGATATCTGGACACACGTTAACTCACGTTTGACAGATACTTTGATGAAACAAATTTCAACAGCAAACCAAGGCTTCAACCCAATCTATATGATGCTTGACTCCGGTGCCCGTGGTTCTAAAGACCAGATCCGTCAGTTGGCAGGTATGCGTGGTTTGATGGCTAAGCCACAAAAGAGTGGTGCTGAAGGTGGTCAAATTATCGAGAACCCGATTTTGGCTAACTTTAAAGAAGGTTTGTCTGTGTTGGAGTACTTTATTTCTACTCACGGTGCTCGTAAAGGTCTTGCCGATACTGCGTTGAAAACAGCCGATGCTGGTTATTTGACTCGTCGTTTGGTCGATGTGGCTCACGACGTAATCATTACAGAAGAAGACTGTGGTACATTGCGTGGTTTGGTTTGTACAGAATTGAAAAACAACGAAGATGTGGTTGCTACTTTGGGCGAACGTATCCTTGGCCGTGTTTCAGTTCACGACATCACTGACCCTCAAACTGGTGAATTGATTGTTGCTTCAGGTGAAGAAATCACTGATGAAGCTGCAGAACGTATCAATAACTCAGCTATCGAGTCTGTAGAAATTCGTTCAGTACTTACTTGTGAATCTAAGAAAGGTGTATGTGCTAAATGTTATGGCCGTAACCTTGCAACTAACCGCATGGTACAAAAAGGTGAAGCTGTCGGCGTTATCGCTGCTCAATCAATCGGTGAGCCGGGTACTCAGTTGACACTTCGTACATTCCACGTCGGTGGTGTTGCATCAAATATCGCTGCCGTTTCTGGCGTTACTTCTCGCTATGACGGTATTTTGGAAATTGAAGAATTAAGAACTGTTGATACTGAGGATTATAAAGTAGTAGTAGGTCGTTTGGCTGAAATGCGTATTATTGATCCTAAGACAAATATGGTTCTTACAAATACTAACATCCCTTACGGTTCTCGCTTGTTCTTCGACAACGGAGCAACAGTTAAGAAAGGTGACCGCATTTGTGAATGGGACCCATTCAACGCTGTTATCGTATGTGAGGTTGCTGGTACAGTTAAATTCCAAAACGTAATTGATGGTGTCACTTACCGTAAGGAAACTGACGAAACATCAGGTTTGCACGAAAAGATTATTATTGAATCTAAGGACCGTACGAAAGTTCCTGAGGCTCAAATCGTAGATAAGAACGGTCAAGTTTTGAAGGCTTACTCATTGCCGGTTAACGCTCACTTGATGATTGAAGACGGTGAAGAAATCAAGGCAGGTGATGTATTTATCAAGACTCCACGTGCTGCAGGTAATGCCGGCGATATCACCGGTGGTCTTCCTCGTGTTACAGAGTTGTTCGAAGCTCGTAACCCGTCGAACCCGGCCATCGTTTCAGAAATTGACGGTGAAGTTACCTTCGGTAAAGTTAAACGTGGTAACCGCGAAATTATCGTTACATCTAAGATTGGAGAAATCAAGAAATATCTTGTTCCATTGTCAAAACAAATCCTTGTTCAGGAAAATGACTACGTACGCGCAGGTACACCGCTTTCAGATGGTGCTGTAACTCCGTCAGACATTTTGAACATCAAGGGTCCGACAGCAGTTCAAGAATACATCGTAAACGAAGTACAAGACGTTTATCGTATGCAAGGTGTGAAGATCAATGACAAGCACTTCGAAGTTATCGTACGTCAAATGATGCGTAAAGTTCAAATTTTGGATCCGGGTGACACTCGTTTCTTGGAACAACAAATGGTTGACAAACGCGACTTCATGGACGAAAACGATAGAATCTGGGGTAAGAAAGTCATTACTGACGCCGGTGATTCTCAAAACTTGAAACCAGGTCAAATCATCACTGCACGTAAGTTACGTGATGAAAACTCTGCATTGAAACGCAAAGACTTGAAATTGGTAGTTGTTCGTGACGCAGTTCCTGCTACATCAGATCAAATGTTGCAAGGTATCACTCGCGCTGCATTGGCTACTTCTAGCTTTATGTCTGCTGCATCATTCCAGGAAACAACTAAGGTTCTTAACGAAGCTGCCATCAATGGTAAGGTTGACTACTTGGAAGGTATGAAGGAAAATGTGATTTGTGGTCACTTGATTCCTGCAGGTACTGGTTTGCGTGAATACAACTCTTTGGTTGTAGGTAGCAAAGAAGACTTCGAATATATCGACAAGAGTCTTGATGCTCGTATGGAAGCTGAAGCTGCTGCTGACGCTGCTGTAATCAAAAGCGCAGAAAACAAGTTGAACAATTAGGAAAAACCTGAATTTGAAAATAATTGAAAGCCGTATGGGGTAATTCCCATACGGCTTTTTTGTTTTATCTGAATTTTGGCGGTTTCTTGGATTTCCTGTAATTTGACGGTTGCGCAAACTGGTATGAATACTGTCTGATAGTTGCTATACAGAGAGATTGTATTTGGCTGCTAGGAATAGCATAAATAAAGCGTCTGTCTTAGAAATAGGGCAGACGCTTCTCGTTTGGAACAGAGTAGGTGAGTGGTACACGAATATAGTGTACTATCGGCTGCATTTAGGCTCGTTCACTATTTTGGTATTCATTTATATATGTTGAATGTAAAATAAGCTGTATGGGCTTTATTTGCGTTCATAGAGAAAACAAAAACGCCCGGCTTCAACAGTCGGGCGTTTTTTACTTAATAACTCTAAAAACTCTATTTAACCAATATCTGTTTGACAACAGTTTGTGTATGGTTCGAAATTCTAATTACGTACACACCTTGTTCAAGGTTCAATGGAATTGTTACATTGCCATTGTTGCCTGCTGTGTAAAGTACGCTTGCACCGCTTGTAGTAAGGATTTCAACAGAGTAGTCATCCATATCGGTTGCTACGTTGACAAAGTCTTTAGCAGGGATAGGATAGATTCTGCAGTTGCTTACTTGAGTTCCGTTGATACCTGCATCGTATTCGTTGATTCTTACAGGGATTTCAATAAACTTAGTAATACCTTTTTGAGTAGCGGAGATGATAACTGATGTGTTAGTATTGTCAAGTTTAGCTGTAACAGTCATCTTATTGTTGATGATTGAGAATTCAGCAATGCTTGAATCGTACTTGTCAGTTACTTTATATGTTACTTTAGCAGTACCGGTGAAATCAACAAATTGTGACAAGTCGATTTCAACAGGAGTAAGGCCAACCAATTGTTCAGTTGCTTTTTCAATTACGCGAGAACCATTGACATCATCCATACAGAAGTATGAAGGAGTTGTCATACCCCAGTCGTTTGCTTTAGTACTTTGAAGATCGTAAACGATTTTCTTCACTTTTCCAAGAGGGCGAAGGTCTATCCATTGCCATGTGTCAATCAAGTAGTGGTTTGCTTCGTCTTCGTCTCTATAGTCAGCCAAGTAGAATTCAACTTCCTTGAAGTTGTTGTCGATACCTTGACCTTTGACGATTAGTTTGAAGTAGTCACCCTTAGCGAAACCGCCAGGAACAGTTGACATACCATCACCGTTAAGAATAGCGTCTTTAACCCATGCTGTATTTGTAACATACATACCTTGGATGCTGTCAACTTCAGCATTGGTTACATACATTGCGTGAGGACCGCTGTATGAGTCAACAAATGATACACAGTAGTTATTTGAGTTGTAACCACCACCTGCAGCTGAACGGTATTGGTCTTCCAATGTTGCGTAGTCTGTAGATGTTTGATTAGAACAAGCGTGACCTGACCACCAAGTGTTGGCATGTCTGTTTACGCTGAATGTGTATGAACCACTATATAGTGTTGAGAATACACCATTACCTGTTGTATCGTCTGGTCCGTCACCGTTCCAGAATGATTCAACTTTCGGCAAGTAGAAGTCTTCGAATGTAGCTGTGTAAGCATTACCTTTTACCATTACTTCTACGTTGTCAGAGTCAACTTTACCCCAAGCGTCAGTAACTGTAACTTTGTATGTTGTTGTGTGCTTAGCGTTGAATTTATAAGAAGCCTCATTACCTACAACTTCGTGCATTGCATTTTCCCAAACATAAGTGTAAGGGCCTACACCTGTAGTAGGATTAGCTGTAAGAGTAACTTCTTCGCCTTCGTTGCCTTTTGCGTTAGGAACGTAAACATCTAATTGTGCAGGTTCACCGCTGAAATCATCAATCCAAGCAGAGCCAGTAGCTACAGCCATGTTGACTTTAGTGATAAGACCTTTATCCTTCAAGTTGATAAATAACCAGTTGTTATTGGTTGCGTTCAAAGTGTATTCGTGATTAACAGCCTTTTCGTCTGTAATAGTCATCACTACATTGTTGTCAGCTTTTAGGAAGAAACCTGTTAGGTTGATACCCTTGTCTGTGTTAGTCAATGTAATGTCGCTTGATGTACCCACTTTAGCAGCGTGGTTACCGATACCAGGAGCGTCTTGTACAACTTCAACAGTGAAGTTAGTGAATTTTGCAGTTCCGTCAACGAAGCTGCCTCCTTCAGCAGGAATTACTTCTTCGAATGTAGAAACCTTAGTTGGCAAATATTTTGTCTTGAATGTTTCACTCTTGACAATTTCTGAGTTTGCACCGCGAAGGTTTTGAACAAGGAAGTAGATATTGTATTCAGTAAGTTCTGACAAGCCTGTGATTAAAATTTCAGCAAGATTGTTCTTTCTGATTTCTTTCACTGAAGTAGAAGCAAGAAGTTCTTCCAATGTAGGAGCAGCTTCAGTAGCAAGTTTGCAAAGGACGAATGCCTTACCGCTCATGTCAGATTTAACAGAAGCAACGGCTGATTCGTGAGTGATTCTTGTTACAGAAGGGAAACCTTCTGTAAATACAGGATTACCTGTAACTTCAGCAAATTCGTAAGCACCGATTGTCGGAGTTGTTGCGTTACGTTGAGTTCCGTTCAAGTCCACTTTGACAGCAGCCAATGGTTTACCGTTAAGCAAAGAACCTGCAGCAGCTGGTTCCAATACTGATTCAGACAAGAAAGAAACTTTTTCCTTGAAGCTGTCTTTTTCGCCTGAAGTTGTCAACCATTCTTCGAAGGTTGGGATTTCTGTCTTGTTTACATTAGCGAATGCTGTACCTTCAGTAAACAATACGTTGTTAGAGAAAGTAGAACCGCTGATGTATTCAGTCTTGTAAGCGCGGTAAGTATAACCTTTGGCTTCGTTTTGCATGATGTTGTTTTGGAAGTTGGACTTCACAACATCATTGACATAGATTAGAACAGAATTAGTGGATTCGCCAGTAAATCTGATAGTATTGTGAGCAATGAATACGTTTTCAGTGATACAATCGTCTGAACCGATTCTGATACCTTCGTAAGTGCTTGAAGCACCGCTACAGAACATCTTGATTTCGTTGTTGGCGATTGTTGAAGGTTGTGCAGCGTTCTTAGTATCGATATAGTTTAGATAGATGGCAGTTGCGCCCTTTGGAAGGTTAAGGTCGAATGAGTTGGCATCAAGGTGAACTTCACCGAAGCAACGACGCAAGTCAAGAGCATAGAAGCCTGATTTGTCAGTTTGGTCGTTTACAAATGTATTGTTTGAGATGCTGAAATCAATTTGACCTTCAAGGTAAACAGATTTACTACCTTGTCCCATGAATTTGTTGTTGATAACTTTTGCACCACGTTCGTATGATGGAGTGTAAGCCCAGCTTGCACCAAGGTGAATACCCTTGTGACCGCCTTCGATAACACTGTTTTCGATAGTGAAGAAGTCGTTGTTGTCACCAGCCATATTACGTCCGTATAGGTCAACTACAGTAATGTCGTTAGAGTAGTCTGTCGACATTTCAGTAACCAAGTGACAGTTGCGGATAGTGAAGTGTTCACTGTTGAATTTCACTTTCACAACAGCAGGATATGTAATATCAAGAGTCATGATTGTGATGCCTTCAAGAGTAACATAGTCAGCACCGGCATTGGTCCATACACCCAATTCACTTTCAACCTTAAGATCAGATGGTACGTTAGGAGCAACATAAGAGTTGTGTGTGATGGTTACATCATCGTAGTTGCCTGTCTTAGATTTGAATGTGATAGTGTTTGTAGCAGATGTACCTGTGATTTTTGGCATTATGACTGCTTCTTCGTAAACGCCTGATTCCACTTCAAATACTACAGGACCGTCAATACCGTCTTTCATAGCATCGATAGCTGCTGCGAATGTAGGGTAGTTGGCATCAGAAGAAGTACCGATAGTATATGTACCGTGGAATCCTTCTGCAATTGTAGTAAGAGCTTGTTTAGGTTCAGTAAGTTTGTTTACGTTATCTGTTTCAGTCAAGACTTCTGACGGAGTTACGGCAATTCTGTTGCCTACTTTTGCTGTTGGAGCAATTGCATATTGCAACCAGAATCTGTAAACACCAGGAAGTGTTACTTTATATTCTCCAGAGATACTAAAGTTAGCTGTGACTTTGTCCAATTCACCAAATTTGGCAGCTTCAAAGAATGTGCTTGTTGTATCTGTTTCAATAATAGTAGCTTTTTGAATGTCGGCAATGGCAGAAGTTCCTTTGGTGTTGAATTTGAATCCGTTGATAGTGTAATTACCTTTATCACCCAAGATTTCAACATCGATTCTGACCATATTTTGGTTAGCACCGCGAAGTGCGTTTTGGCTGGCTACGACGGTTGAAGTGATTTTACCAAGTGATAGAGGTTGGATTTCGTATTCAACAACTTCAATTTCCCAACCTGACAAACCTGAAGAACCACCCCAAGAAACTGTCTTGAATTTAAGTGTGATTTTACCGTCTTCAGAGAATGAAATTACTTCTTTTGGTTGTTTAGTTGATTTAATCAACAAATCTTCGTTTGCTTTTGTAGCACAGCCGAAGTAAACATACATCTTGTCGCTTCCACCGATGTTCCATTGGTGAAGAATCAATTTGATGGCTTTACCCGGAGTCTTAGGAGCGAATGTGATTGTACCTTCGAAAGATCTTGTGATACCGTCTTCGATACCGCCTTCATCGTAGAATAACAATGAGTTGGAACCTACAGTGACTTCACCGTTTTCTCCGGCTTTCATAATAAGAATGTTCTTCATCAAGCGTACTCCTTCAGGGTCGCCTGCTTTAGGAGCAACTTGTTCGCCGCTAAGTTGAAGAGACTTGACAGCTGCGTCAATTTGAGTGTCAGTAGCCAAATCAGCTTTAAGGTCGTAAGCTACCCAATAGTAAGTTGTACCTTCATTAATGGTGATAGGACGAGCCAATGTCATTACAGCTTCAGCATTGTCGGCAGCAGGCACGATTTCAGCGATAGAAGCTGTCAAATCCATTTGGTCGTTTGTACCAGATGTATATAGGTAAACTTTTTCAACTTTATCTTGGCAACCTTTCAAGTTAAGAGTTACACCTTCAAACAATTTTTGATTTTGGTCTCCGCTTGCAGAAATGCTGAAACCGATAATCTCTTGATTCTTGGCTACAGGAGTAACAGGGATAATGCTTGTGCTTGCTTGTACAACATTGATACTGTCAATGACCATTGGTTTTGACTTGTATTCTCTTACTTCAGCTTCAAAACCTTCAGCTGTGTAAGAAGAAGATGTTGTATTCGGGTCAAATATGACAGTAAGAGCACCGTCGGCTGATTTTGAACGGATGATGCGTCCAGGACCAACGTTCTTGTCTTTAGGGTCAGTCAAAGCCCAAAGCAATTCGCCTTGAGTGCCGCGACCGCTGTAGATTTCGAATTTTGCTTGAGTGTCGTATGATCCAGTTCCGTAATAAACTTTGAATTTGCTGAAATCGATTTCGATAATCTTGTCAGCGCTACCCGGGATGAATGTTGTGATTTGTTCACCCTTCACTGGGTTATATCCGTCGTAGTAAGTCAAAGGATTCTTTTCAGATCTGAATATCCAAGTTCCGTAAACAGTCTTTTCGAATGTACCTTTGACAGATTCGTAAGCGTTAAGGATTTGTCTGTTACCTTCAGGATTTACTGTAGTGACAGTTGTTTTCTTGCCGCCTATTGTAACGTCTGAACAGCCTGCATCGATAAATTCGCCTGTAAGGGCTTGCGGGTCGATGTCGAATGCCAACCAGAAGTGGTTGCTGCCTTCAACAAGTTTTACGTTAAGACCGGAAACTGTGAATTTAGCTTCACCGTTAAGAGCGATGTCAGCCACCATGTTGTCTGTGGCGAAATCTTTAGATTTACCGGTGTAGAACAATTTTGCACGTTTCAAGTGAGAAGGAACTGTTGTACCGTCGATGTTGAAAGAGAATGATTCTGCATTGACAGCCAAAGTGTTTTCAGTTTGAATATCAACATCCAAGATTGCTTGGTTAGTTTCGCCTGCCAAGATTGTACCTGTTGTGAATTGTTTTGTTTCCACATTCTTTACAATCATTGGAGTCGGAGTGTATTCAGAAACAACTGCTTCGAAACCTTCACCACGGCTGTAGTCACCGGTTACAGATTTCAAGTAAACAGTCAAAGCTCCATCTTCAGAAGAAGATTTAACAACGATAGGATTTGCATTGTGAAGTTGTTCGTTCAATGCTGCATCGTTTTTGGCAGTACCATTGTAAACGAATGCAAGGTCGTTGTAAGTTGTAGTGTATGAACTTTCGTAAAGAGAAATGACTTTGAAGTCGATTTGGACTTTGCTACCCGGAGTAGTCGGAACAAAAGTGATAGTACCTTCGTATTTGCTGGAAATCTTGCCGTCTTTACCTCCATCATCGAAGAACATGACATTGTCTTTGCCTACACTGAATGTTTTGTGTTCAGCACCCATAAGAACAATGAACGGAATACGTACTTCAACAGGAGTAGCAGTCTTGAAGCCTGCCAAACCTTCAAGATTTTCTTTTGTAGTGACTTTTTCAACTATCAATTTCGCTTTAGAACCGAATTTGGCATCAGCCTTAACATTACCGGCAATTGAGAAATTGTTTCTACCAGAAGTCAAGACTTTGTTGAAAGTCAATGTATATACATCTCCATTGTTAGAAAGAGTGCTTTCAATTGGAGTCGCTGATGAGAATTCGTCTTGAACTCCTTCGTAAACTTTCAAAGTATTGACATCAATACATTCGTTTACCGGCAATTTGAATGAAACGGAAGTTGCAGTGAGAGCTTTTGACAAACCTTCAGTAGTTACATAGAAACCACCCAAGTTGATGGCTGTTTTCTTAGTAGGTTCGGCAACGACACCTTCGTAGGATGCACCGCTTTCTTTAATGGACATATCCACTAATTGGATGGCTTTGACAGTAGCTACCCAACCTTTACAAGCGTTAGAGTTTCTATGGTGCATGAAGAATGAAAGGGCGCCGCTTGGGTCAGAAGAGATGAATGACTTGTCGGTCATTGTGCCTTTCAATGTTGCTAATAGAGTTCCGGTAGGAGTGACGATGTCATTAATACCGTAAATACTATTGGTTGCAGTTGGAAATTCGTATGAATTGTCCGCATCGATAATACCGTCATATACATTCAAGTATAGAGGGTAGCTATCGCTAAAATAGTCCAAGTCAATTTCTGAGAAAGTAACTTGAATCGCATAACCTTTTTCAGCAGGTTTGAAAACGATTGCTGAAAGACAGTTATAGGAGTTGGTGGCCTTGATGTCTTCTACACCCCAAGGATCATAGAAAGTGATTTCTTCTCCCGCGGCAACGGTAATATCACCTTCTGCCAACTTCCCTAATTGAGGCATGTTAATCTGCCTGTTGCCTGTGGCTTGGCCGTTGGCAACTAATGGTAGCACGCTGATCAAAAACAATAGCGCTAATTGTACCATGTGTCTTGAGAAAGTCTTAAGCATATTAAAAAAATTAAACATTAATTGATAGTTGCGTATTATGTCAATTATTGAATAATTCAATGCTTGAAGGGTAGACGTGTTGATAGAGCATAGTACGCATCTTTGATGCGACTTCTCATGTAACTACCAGCTTTAACTCCCGAAAGCATCAGATATTCAATAGTTATGTTTTATTTGGCAGGTCTTCTGACTTTTCTCTCCCCTCAAACGGCCTTCCCACGATTGTACAGATAAATCGCAGTGACTTAGTTGTTTGGGTTCGGCGAGAATTACAGCAGCGGGTACTGTTGTCGAATTTCACGACATTCCCTTTTATGATTACAACTTTTAATTGCATATCATACCAAAACACAAGCAAAGTTAAAGTATTATTGCTTAATTTGCAATATAAAGTGGTAAATTTGCACAAGGAAAATAAAGATATTTTTCATTAATTAAATAGAAGTACAATAAAAGATAATTTTTCTTCGTTTATTTTAGATAAGATTGAACTCAAAAATGAATAAAAATAGAACTAAATATTTGTCCTTATCGGGTTTGGCCTTGTTGCTGATGATGGTCATGGTGGGTTGCCGTGGGGCAAAACTTTCTGTGGCTGACGAACAATTTGCGCGCGGTGAGTACTACGACGCATCTGTCACCTACAAAAAGGTATATAACAAACTCCGTAGCAAGGAAGAACGTCCCCAACGTGGTATGGTGGCTTTTCGCATGGGTAATTGTTACCGATTGTTGAATATGTCGGCACGTGCGGCGGCTTCCTATCAGAATGCACTTCGCTATCAGTATCCCGACAGTATGTCGCATCTTTATTTGGGGCAGTCCTTGCAACGACAAGGAAAGTATGGTCCTGCGATGGAGGCTTATGAAACTTATCTGGAAAAAGTGCCGAACGATACTTTGGCTTTGAACGGATTGACGGGGTGTCGTAACGCCTTGAAATGGCGTGAAGCTCCGACTCGTTACATTGTGAAGAATGCAAAATTATTCAATTCCCGTCGTGCTGATTTTTCTCCGATGTTCTTGGGCGCTGATTTTGACCAACTTTATATCACGACCACTACTGAAAAGGCTATGGGGGACAAAAAAAGTGAAATTACGGGGATGAAGAATGCCGATATATTCGTTGCAAAGAAAGACGAAAAAGGAGTTTGGCAACGCCCGGAACCAGTTGAGGGTGAGTTAAACACTGAATTGGACGAAGGTATCGTTTCTTTCACACCCGACGGTCAGACGATGTATTTGACCAAAGCACGCCGTGAAATGAATGCTAGCACCTCCGTTGAAATATTTACTTCACAACGCTCTGATGCCAAATGGAGTGCTCCTGTGAAATACGAAGTGATTGCCGACACGGTTTCCGCTTTCGGTCACCCTGCTGTTTCTGAGGACGGTGAATATTTGTATTTTGCCAGCGATATGCCCGGTGGATATGGTGGTAAGGACTTGTGGAGAGTATCGTTGAAGGACCGTGTAGGCTCTTTGGAAAACTTAGGTCCGGACATCAATACGACAGGCAACGAGGATTTCCCTTATATCCGTTCCAATGGTATCCTTTATTTCTCATCTGACGGTCATCCGGGTATGGGCGGTTTGGACTTGTTCAAGGCAACTCCAAAGTTGGAAACAGGATGGACAATTGAGAATATGCGCAATCCGATTAATTCCAGTAGCGATGATTTTGGCATTACCTTCGGCAAGGGTGAAGATGGCTATTTCTCTTCCAATCGTGGTGATGCTCGTGACTACGACCATATATTCAGTTTCAGTTATGTGCCTGTCAAGATTACCATCGAAGGTATGGTAATGGATAAGGACGAAGAACCTGTGAGAAATGCCATTATCCGTATTGTGGGTAATGACGGTTCTATACAGAAAGAGGTGGCTCGCGATGACGGTTCATTCCGTTTCTCTTTGAATCGAGGTATAAGATATGTGATGTTGGCAGGAGCCAAGGGCTACTTGAACCAAAAGCAGGAATTTGTATCCGACACTACCGCACAGGACGCTGAATATTGGGTGGACTTTATTTTGCCTGCCGTTCATAAACCTCAGGTGATTGAAAATATTTTCTATGACTTCGACAAGGCAGACTTGCGCCCTGAATCCATTAAGGCTTTGGACGAATTGATTGATGTGCTTGAAACGAACCCGAATGTTACTATCGAAATGGCTTCTCATACTGACCGTAAGGGTACAGACAAATATAACGAGGCATTGTCACACCGTCGTGCACAATCGGTTGTGGACTATTTGATTAGTAAGGGAATTTCGGCTGACCGTTTGCAACCGCATGGCTATGGAGAATCCAAGCCCAAAAAAGTGACTAAACGTATTGCCCGACAATATCCGCAATTCAAGGAAGGGGACGTAATGACGGAAGAATTCATCAACAAGTTGTCTCCAGAAGATCAAGAGGCTGCTGACCAAATCAACCGTCGTACAGAATTCCAAGTA
>JAHHQT010000029.1 GCA_020026215.1 Muribaculaceae bacterium | reverse complement strand
GATGTGGTAGCCATGGCACAACGCCGTGGACTGAAAGTGATTCCTCTTGTCGGTCCTTCGAGCATTTTACTTTCGTTAATGGCTTCGGGTTTCAACGGACAAAGTTTTGCCTTTCAGGGCTACTTGCCTATCGAGCCTGCAAAACGCCACAAGAAATTGCACGAAATGGAACGTAACATTGATGCAGGACAAACGCAGATATTTATCGAAACCCCTTACAGAAACAATAAATTAATTGCAGAACTTTGCGATACAGTGCGTCGTGACTTGCGACTCTGCGTGGCTTGTGACATTACAGGCGAAAACGAGTCTATCAAAACGCTCGACATTAAAGACTGGAAAAAAGCACAGTACAACTACGACAAACGTCCGGCAATATTTTTACTATATCGTTAATCATGCCTAAAAAGATTTTTTTCAACCCCAAACAATATTCATTATTCGACGACAATCAGGATTCAGAAAAGTCAACGCTTACCGGCGGTGCTGATTTGCGCACCGAAAAAACAGGAAAGTCGGAACTGGAGACCCCTGTCGTAGAGTTGGAAAAAAACAATCTGATTAAATACATCAGTTTTGGCAGTGGAAGCAGTGGCAACTGCTCTTTTATTGGCAATGAAGAAGAAGGTTTTCTGATTGACGCAGGCGTGGAAAGCGACACCGTTTTCAAGGGATTGAAGGACAACGGCATCGCACTCAGCTCTATCAAGGGCATCTGTCTGACCCACGACCACAGCGACCATATTCGCTATGCCTACAATATTCTACGCAAAATCAAGACCATCAATCTGTTTTGCACCAACCGTGTGATGAATGGGTTGTTGCGCCGTCACAATATTTCCCGCCGTATCAAGGACTATCATGTAGCCATTTTCAAGGAAATTCCGTTCAAGTTGGCGGGATTTGAAATTACAGCATTTGAGGTGCCTCACGACGGCACCTGCAACTCGGGCTATTCCATTTCAAACGGCAAGGCAAAATTCGTATTGGCAACCGACTTGGGACGCATCAAGGAACGCGCACGTTTCTATATGCAGGATGCCAACTATTTGGTCATCGAAAGCAACTACGACATGAAGATGCTCGAAAACGGCTCATATCCCGAATATTTGAAAAACAGAATTTTGGCTGAGAACGGGCACCTGTGCAACGACGAATGCGCACAGTTTCTGGCTGAAATTGTTTCACCGAAATTGAAATCCGTATTTCTTTGCCACTTGAGCAATGACAACAACACGCCAGAATTGGCACGCAGAACCTCTGAACAGGCTTTGATTCAAAGAGGGGTAACTGTTGGGGAAGGCTCTGATTCGTTGGTGGATCGTGCCAAAGATGTACAATTGGTGGTACTTCCCCGCTACGACATAACCCGTTGCTACAAATTCAGAAACAGTCTGTAATTTTCCCGAATACATAAAAACAACGAAAGGCTACCTGACATAACAATGCCCGATAGCCCGTCATTTATATTAGTTGTTAATCAAGTCCAAACTTTTGAACAGATAGCTGTCCGACATTGAAAACATATGAATTTCGGAATTCGCCGAACAACTCGGCAAAATTAAATATAATAATCCATCTAACCATATTTTCCTCAAATAAAAGCATAAAAAAAGTCCCGAAAACAAATTTCGGGACTTTTCATGTATATTTAATTGGAATTTTATCTTACGATAACTTTCTTCACTGTATCAGCAACTTTCACGATGTAGAAACCTGCAGGAAGTTCAATAACAGCTTCACCGTTTACTCGGCAATCATTTACCAATTGACCGGCTACTGTATAAACTTGTGCCATTGCGTTTTCAGCATTAACAACTACGCCACCTGCTTGAACTGTAATAGTAGCAGCTTCAGCAATTTCTTCAACGCCACTTGTTTCGTTTTGAAGAGTAAGTTCCATAGTTTCTTTGTTGAAGTAAACAGTATATTTGCCCGGAGCCAATTTCCAAGATTTATTTGTATTTCCTTTCACAACTTGCATTGGCATACCAGGAGTTACCCAGAAATCATTTTCAGTTGGTTCATAACGGTTAGCATTGATTGTATTCCAATCATCCCATGTAGTACCAAGTTTTTCTGACAATACGAAATAAGCGTCTCCATTTCCGTTAAGACCATTCAATTGGAATCCCTTAACTTCGAATACACCTTGTTCGTTAAGAGTCATCTTACCAGCTGGATTTGAAAGATACCATCTACTACCATCTGTACCGCTTGTACCTACGATATACATTTCTGGTTCTGGAACTGTAAATTCATAAACAGCGATATAGCCACCAGGTAAATATTGGAAAATATCAACTTTCGTATTATCTATAACGTCTGCAAATACCCAGTTCGCAGCAATGCTTTTATCAACGCCTGCTCTAGTTTCAGCCTTTTGAGCGACCTCTTCATTCTTGGAATCTGTTGACAATGGTGCAATAGAAAAGCCATCCATATCATTTGATTGTGAAGGATATACAATATATTGCACTCCACAAAGAGAAAACGTATCAAAACCAGCTATGTTATTGTGATTAGGTGTTACCAAACGAACATCATCTACTAATTTATAACCTTTAACTTCTTTTGAAATAGTAAGTTTTCTAATTGTATTACCATTTCCTCTTTTTACTATTAAAAGTTCAGTATCACTGATAGCAGAAACAATAGTTAAGTTATCATTCATAACAATGTTTCCTTCTTCTGTCGCAGTTGTTGTTAATGTTGAAACATTTTCAACATCAAGTGCGCCATCAATGAAAGGCAATACATAAACATTATTAGTATTAGAGAGCGGATAACACATCATTGCTTTTCCAGAAAGGATATTACCTCTAATATGTCCCCAATAGTCAAGACGACCTGTCTGTAGATCAGCAGCACTTATATCAATTGTTCTCATAGCAGAACCATCTGCTGGATAAACTTCCAAAACGGTTGGGGCACCAGCACCAGCCCACCATGATGTTCTTTGCATTTGAATAAGGTTACCAGCATCATCAGATGTAATTGCAGAGTGTTTTGTTGCCCCAGGTATAGTTTTCACATTACTAATAGTCTTATCCCATACAGAAATCGCAAATTTAGACTTATCATAAATGTTTAAGTTATGATTGGCCAAAGCTGCTTGACGAGCATCTGTACATGCAGGAAGTCCTTCATTAATTAAAGCTTTCTGTTTAAGAGTAAATCCTTCTGCAACAACATCGGCAGAAGCTGAAAAACTAGCAGTTAAAAGAGTCATTGCCCCAACTGCTAAACTTAGTAAAGATTTTTTCATAAGATTAAATTTTTAGTGTATACAATTAATTTTTCACTCATTTTTCAAGGCTGACTCCCCACTTTCTTTTCTAATAAAAAATACATGGTGTGAATTAGGTCTTTCAAAATATTTCACAAATCTACTAAAAATATTTAAAAGGTCAATTTTTTTAACACAATTTAATTGTCAGTAGTTTTATTTCAACTATCAGCCTTCCAATTTTTTAACGATACACTTTACACTAAAGAACAAAAAGTGTGTTAATTACTTTTTTCTTCTCTTCGCTTACACTATCTTTGCAAAATAAACTATAAAAGTCATAAAGTTGTGGAAACGAAGTATATTTTCGTAACAGGAGGAGTTGCATCTTCCTTAGGTAAAGGTATTATTTCATCGTCGTTGGCACGTTTGCTTTTGTCACGCGGTTTTAGAGTAACAATCCAAAAGTTCGACCCGTACATCAATATTGACCCGGGTACACTTAACCCTTATGAACATGGCGAATGCTATGTTACCATTGACGGTCATGAAGCTGACCTTGACCTTGGTCACTATGAACGTTTTACTAACGTGAACACTACACGCGCCAATAACATCACAACAGGCCGTATCTACCAAAACGTTATCGACAAAGAACGTCGTGGTGACTATCTTGGCAAAACAGTACAAGTAGTTCCTCACATCACAGATGAAATCAAGCGCAACGTTAAATTGCTTGGCAACACAGGAAACTTCGATTTCGTCATCACTGAAATCGGTGGAACTGTCGGTGACATTGAATCATTGCCTTTCTTGGAAAGTATGCGTCAATTGAAATGGGAATTGGGCAGCAACTGTATTTGCGTACACTTGACTTACGTTCCGTTCATCAACGCGGCCAAAGAACTAAAAACAAAACCTACACAACACTCTGTTAAGCAACTTCAAGAATTAGGTATCCAACCGGATATTCTTGTACTACGTACAGAAAAGGACATCCCTACTGCAATGCGTCGCAAAGTAGCCTTGTTCTGCAACGTATCCCCAGATGCCGTAATTCAATCTATAGACGTGCCTTCAATTTACCAAGTTCCGGTAAACATGCACGCACAACATTTAGATGAAATCATCTTGAAGAAAACCAACACTCCTTACGAAGGCGAACCAAACATGAGCCAATGGATGAAATTCATCGACATGATGAACAAAGCCAAAGATACTGTAACAATCGGTTTGGTCGGTAAATATGTTGAGTTGCAAGATGCCTACAAATCAATCAATGAATCTCTATTCCAAGCTGCCACATATAATAATGTGAAATTGGTATTGAAGAGCTTCCAATCTGAAAAATTGAATGACAACAATGTTGAAGAAACATTGAAAGACATGGACGGTGTACTTATCGCTCCGGGATTCGGTCCTCGTGGTACAGAAGGCAAGTTCTCTGCTATCAAATGGTGTCGTGAACACGATGTCCCGACTTTGGGTATCTGCTTGGGTATGCAATGTATGGTTATCGAGTTCGCACGCAACGTGCTTGGTTTGGAAGATGCCAACAGTACTGAAATGAATCCTCACACTCCATACAATGTCATCGACCTTATGGAAGAACAAAAGAGCATTTCAAACATGGGCGGAACAATGCGCTTGGGTGCATTCGACTGTGTCCTTAAACCGGATTCATTGGTAGCAAAAGCATACGGCAAAACTGAGATCAGCGAACGCCACCGCCACCGTTTCGAATTCAACGAAGAATTCCGCGAACAATTCGAGGCTGCTGGTATGAAATGCGTTGGTGAAAACCCTAAAACCCACCTTGTTGAAGTTGTTGAAATTCCAAGCAAGAAATGGTTTGTCGGTGTACAATACCACCCAGAATATGGTAGCACAGTCCTTTCACCAAACCCATTGTTCATCAGCTTCGTGAAAGCAGCAATCGAAAATAAGAAGAAATAATTTTTGACTACTAACTAAATATATTTTTTTGTAAAGACTATTAATGGACAAGAACACTCTACTCGGATTATTGTTGATGGGTGCTGTGATCTTCGGTTTCATGTGGCTTAACGGCCCGGACGAAAATCAGGAGGCTCAACAAAACGCCGAAGCAACTGCGCAAAGTGCTGAAGTCAATATGGCAGCCGCTTACAACGACAGTATCAGCGCAATCGAATTATCGTCAATTAAAAACATTGTAAAACAATACGGTACAGCTCAAGAAGTAAACGGAAAAGAAGCCCTTGTACTTAAGAACGACAATGTTGAACTAACCCTTGCCGGTGAACAATTCACAGGTAAAGTGGCTATGAACGACACTGTATTGCTTCTTTCTGACTTACTTTCAAAACCGACTGCATCTGCACGCTTGCTACACAATGCTGCAGTGAAGGAAATGCGTTCGGCTATTGAAAATGTGTCAAAATATTCTGAGTTCGTAAAATTCATCAACGGCGACAGCACTAATGTCAAATTGCAAAACAACTTGATTTCGGTTGATTTGTCAAATAAAGGCGGTATGCCAACCCGCGTTGAATTGAAGGAATATTCAGCATACAACAACGGTGAACACGGCAACGCTGTACTATTCGAAAATAACAACAACGAGTGGAATTTCACCCTTAACACCAATACACAACGTTTCGACACTAAAGATTTCTTCTTCACTCCAATTCAAGAAAACGATTCAACAGTGTTGATGAAATTGGAATTTGGCGAAGGTGTTTATTTCGGAATCCGCTATACTCTTCCTGCTGACAACTATTTAGTCAAGATGGAATTGGTACAACAAAACATGAACAGCATTATTCCTGCGAATATTGCCACTATGGATTTCAGCTGGTACCAGAAAATTGCACGCCACGAAATGGGTAAAATGTTTGAAGAACGCAACAGCGGTCTTTATTACAAATACTTCGGCGACGGCGGCGATGTTGACTATCTAAGCGAAACAGGGAACGACGACGAAAACATTCAAGACAAATTGAAATGGATAGGTTGCAAAGACCAATTCTTCTCATGCGTGATGATTGCTGACAAAGACGGCAACTTCTACGACAACAAACTTGTCAGCAAGGTGATTGACAAAGACTCAAAAGAACACGAGTCATTCATGAAAGAACTTTGGATTCAATCTACAATGGATTACAACTCAACTAATCCAAATCCAGCTTCATTCAACTTGTTCTTCGGTCCTAACGACTATAAACTTCTTTCTTCTTACGATGAAATTATCTCACCGGACGAAGACTTGAAATTGACAAACCTTATTCCTTTGGGATGGTCAATGTTCCGTTGGATCAACACCATTATCATCATTCCTATCTTCGATTTCCTTGGCTCTTTGGACTTGAACTACGGAATCATCATTTTGCTGTTGACTCTGTTCATCAAATTGATTTTGTTCCCATTGACTTATAAGAGTTATTCATCACAAGCCAAAATGCGTATCTTGGCTCCGGATATCAAAGTCATTAACGACAAATACCCTGGACAGGAAAACGCAATGAAGCGTCAACAAAAGATGATGGAACTTTACAACCGCGCAGGCGCTAACCCAATGAGCGGATGTTTGCCAATGTTGTTGCAAATGCCGATTTTGATTGCCATGTTCTCATTCTTCCCTTCTTGTATTGAATTGAGAGGCGAACCATTCCTTTGGGCAAACGACTTGTCAGCACCTGATGTTATCTGGTCTTGGGATGTACATATCCCATTCATTTCTACTTTCTTTGGAAACCACTTGAGTTTGTTCTGCTTGTTGATGACAGCAGTGAACATCGTCTATACTTACATCAATATGCAATCCAACCCGTCAAATAACCAAATGCCGGGTATGAAATGGATGATGTACTTGATGCCGATTATGTTCTTGGTATTCTTCAACAACTACGCAGCAGGCTTAAGCTACTACTACTTCCTATCATTGCTTATCACAATCGCTCAAACTTACGCATTCCGCTTTATCATTAAAGAGGACAAAGTAAGAGCAAAAATGGCAGCCAATGCAGCCAAACCTAAAAAGAAAAGCGGTTTCATGGCTCATTTGGAAGAAGCTCAACGCCAACAACAAGCTATGCTGAGAGAACAACAAAAGAAACAAGGTAAAAGATAATTGTCAATCCTAATTATAGAAAAACGGATAAGAGTTTATGCTCTTATCCGTTTTTTTGTTTTATGCCTTGTTATCCATACCTTAATTATATACAAGCAACTGGAAATTTTCTATAAGGCGCAATACTCCCCTTTCAGAGCATATCTAAGTTCTACAGAATAAAATAATATAACTTCTCAGTAGTTGCATATTAAAACGAGCCTTAAAAACAAGGGAAAAAGAAATCCCCTCACGATTTGCATCGGAGGGGATTTGCTGTATGCTTAATTAACTGAATTAGTTAGCAGCTTTACCGTCAGAACCAAGTACATTCTTAATTTTGTGAATGTAAAGTTTCTTCATGTTTTCACGAGCTGGACCTAAGTATTTACGTGGGTCGAATTCAGCTGGTTTAGTAGCAAATACTTCACGAACTGCAGCTGTCATAGCTAGACGGCTATCAGAGTCGATGTTGATTTTGCAAACTGCAGATTTAGCAGCTTTACGAAGTTGTTCTTCTGGAATACCGATAGCAGCTTTCAATGCACCACCATATTTGTTGATTGTATCAACTTCATCTTGAGGAACTGAAGATGATCCGTGAAGAACGATAGGGAATCCAGGAAGTTTTTCCATAACAGCATCAAGAACGTCGAATGCCAATGGAGGTGGTACCAAGCGGCCTGTTTGAGGATCAACGTGGCATTGTTCCGGAGTAAATTTGTATGCACCGTGAGATGTGCCGATTGAAATAGCCAAAGAGTCACAACCTGTGCGAGTAGCAAAGTCGATAACTTCTTCTGGGTTAGTGTAAGTGTGGTGGTCTGAAGAAACTTCATCTTCAACACCTGCCAATACACCAAGTTCACCTTCAACTGTTACGTCGAATTGGTGAGCATATTCTACTACTTTTTTAGTAAGAGCTACGTTTTCTTCGTATGGAAGGTGTGAACCGTCGATCATAACAGAAGAGAAACCTAGGTCAATACAAGATTTACATGTTTCGAAAGCATCACCGTGGTCTAGGTGAAGAACGATTTCCGGGTGTTCCCAACCCAATTCTTTAGCGTATTCTACAGCACCTTCTGCCATGTAACGCAACAATGTACCGTTAGCGTATTGGCGAGCACCTTTAGAAACTTGAAGAATAACTGGTGATTTTGTTTCAGAAGCAGCTTGGATAATAGCTTGCATCTGTTCCATGTTGTTGAAGTTAAATGCTGGGATAGCATAACCACCCTTAATTGCTTTGGCAAACATTTCACGAGTGTTTACCAAACCGAGGTCTTTATAATTTACCATAATGTAATAATAATGTTATATTATATAATTTTAATTGCCTTATCCAACGTTTCAATATGCAAAGATAGTGTATGATGATAGCAAAAAAAAACATTTAATCATTTTTTTCCATAATTACTTCCAAATTTAACACTACAAAATAAATGAGGCGCAGACAATCAATTTGCCTGCGCCTCTGTATCATATTGCTTACGCAATTCTATTAGAACAAGTAGCCTAATCCAAAATTAAAATAGATAGGATACATGCTGAAAGTGATGGTCTTGAAATCATTGTTGAAAATGTCGTTCAAACCCCATGTCAAATCTGCAAATACTTTCAAGTGCTTGAATGCCATCCAGTCCACACCCAACTGTGCACCGCATTGGAATTTGCGCAATTCATCAGAAAAATCGTAGCTGGCAGTCTTTCCGTCACCATAAGGAACTTTCAAGCCTGTAGGATTTTCCTGGCGCAAATAGCCTTCGTAAACATAACCGCTGAATTCACCGTCAATCATGTAGGACAAGTAAACACCGCCACGGATATTGGTACGTGGATGAACTTTATAAACGGCAAGAATAGGGAAAGTCAAGTAAGAATTATCCACTTTTGTGCGGACACCTCCAGTCCAGCGACCTGCCACGCGTTCACCTTCGTCACCGAAGATTTCCATACCGTAGTTTTTAACGGTGGCTTTGGTATCCATCGCCTTGTTTTCCAATTTCACACCCCAAGACAAACCCCATTTCTTTTTCTCACCGAAGAAACGCAAGAAGTCAGCTTCGATGGTGAAAGGAATTTTCGGACTATAGCTGTCCATAGCGCGGATTTCTTCCGGCAATGGCAAAGGTGCTGTACCACCGAGGTTATAACCTGCACGCAATTCCAATTGCCAACCTTTCAAAGTGGCATTGATGATTTTTTGAGTTTGGCTCATTTGAGCATTGACAGTCAATGAAAACGCAACAGCCAAAACAGCTAAAATATATTTTCTCATAATTCTAATCACAATTTAATTAATGTTCCAATTTCAAATCTTTCACATCAAGACAGCTGCCGACTGCACCTCTGAATACGTCGCCATCGATACTTGAAGAAATCACAATACCCACTTTGTATTTGCCTTTTGCCAAACGGTCAGGATCAACTTGAAGACCTTCGCTCTTGAAAGGAACACGGAATTCTTTCCATTCGCTTGTTTCATCAGTATCTTCAACCATGGCTACAGAGACCAAATAAGGGTCTTTGAAATTTTGTTGGTGAATGTGACCTGTGATATAGTCGATTCTTTCATCTTCCTGAATAGTGCCATCGTTGTTCTTGTCCAATTCAGTGTCGAAGAACAGTGCATAGATAGAGAAAGTATCTTTTTCACCCGACAATACGTTGCCCTTGCTGTCGGTCATGACTTCACCAGCCTTGTAACGGTATTTACCGCTGAAGAATTTCGGGTCATAACGATAAGGCTCACCGAACTTGGTAGCACCACGAGGGTTGCTAATCGCCATTGACAAGTCGAAATAACCTTGGAAGATGTTACCTGCAGCAATTGGCATACCCACCATCTTACCGAATGTACCGGTTGACTTGGTTTCCAATCTTACATATTCCACTTCGTTATTTTCGTTCCATACCGGAGTAGTTGGGAAATATTCCCAAACATGTTCCTTATAGTCATTAGGACCGTATTTAAGTTGGGCTTCTTTTTCAGCCACACCTGAAATAACGTATCCAGGGTTACCGGCAGCCCAAGTCATTACGATTTCATCGTATTCATCAGTCTCATTAATTTCGTAGTATTTAAGTTGTGAATCCAACTTAGGAGTATTGAAAGAGAAAGTAGATGGAATTTCTTTCTGACTGATTCTAACAGGATAAACCTTTGACCATTCTCCGTCTTCTGAAGTGACAGTATAGTTGACAGTATGGTTCGGCGCATTCAAGAAATCATGTGCTGAGCCATTATCAGGAGTAATAGTTGCACCTTCTGTAATGGTGAATACAGGAGCAAGGTTGCTAATGTCTTCCCCGGGTTTGATTCTGATAGTTACCTTTTCATTTTCAACGACCGGAACAGCCAACAAAATTGAGTCCGGTGAAATTGTACACGTAATGATATCACATTCAGCATTCGGTGCTTCGTCTTGGATACAAGAGACGGCAGAAGTTGCCAATAGACAAGACAATGTGAAGATTTTAACTATTTTATTCATTTATAACATCAATTAATTTCCGGCAAAGATAGTGCATGACGGCTGAAGAAAAAAGAAAAACAATCCTTTTTTGGCAGTTATTAGTGTCTGATAATGATATTTATATAAATTTTTGCCGATATTAATTACTGTTTGCGACTTTATCCCCGAGCTTTTTCTCCATCAGCGCCAAATCCATTTTCACCTCGCCCCGCATCAGATAATTATCGGCTTTTGCACGGAAAGAAACGAACCTATATCCACTCAACGAACCAAAGGCCAAGTGCCCTGCTTCATGGAGAATGATTTGAATCGGAATAACCACCAGCAGTGCCACAATTAGAATTAAAATATCGGCCACGTCTTCATCAAGACTGAATTCTCCCAACTTTTGGGGAATTACCGACAAAGATTCACCAGAAAACAGCACGCCAATCAGCAAACCGACAAGATAGCCGATACCAATACCTACAGTCAAGCCCAAAATCAGGCGGAATATCAACTTGAAATTTTTCATTTTATCAAGTTTAAAGTTTAATAAATGCAAATTTATTATAAAAATTCATACGCAAAACAAGATATTTTATGAAAAGCAAGATGTAAACGCGCAGAGAGCGCACAGGAGAAAAAATCAAAAATAATATGCAAACCCTTTGATTTTAAGAAGAATTGATGTACCTTTGCAGTCCGATTATATCCCAAATTAGTGTTTTATTGTGTCATCACAGAAGCTTTTGGCCGGGCAAATGTGGTAGGCATAATTTATGTAATTAATTTTTAATCAATTTATTAAGAAGTGGATACTTTAAGTTACAAAACAGTATCAGCAAATGCTGAAACAGCTCAAAAAGAATGGGTTGTTATCGACGCGACAGACCAAGTATTAGGTCGTCTTTGCGCTAAAGTCGCAAAAATCCTTCGCGGAAAATACAAACCAAATTACACTCCTCACGCAGACTGTGGAGACAATGTAATCATTATCAATGCCGACAAAGTGGCTTTGACAGGTAATAAATGGACAGACCGTGTATATCTATCATACACAGGTTACCCAGGTGGACAACGTGAATGCACTCCTGAAATCATGAAAATGAAGGCTGCAAACCCTCACATGAAACCAGGTATGAACCCATTGTTCATTAAAGTTATGAAGGGTATGCTTCCAAAGAATCGTCTTGGTCGCCGTCTAATTGAGAATATGCACGTTTACAATGGTTCAGAGCACCCACACGCTGCTCAAAACCCAAAAGTAATTGACATCAACAAGTTAAAATAATTGAGTTATGGAACAGATAAATGCAATAGGACGCCGTAAGGCAGCAATCGCACGCGTTTTCGTTAAAGAAGGCACAGGCGTTATCACAATCAACAACCGCTCTCTTGAAGCATATTTTCCAAACCCAATTCTTCAATACATCGTTAAGCAACCGCTTAACACTGTTGATGCAGTAGAAAAATATGACATCAAAGTTAATTTGGTAGGTGGTGGTTATACAGGACAAGCAGAAGCTCTACGTTTGGGTATTGCTCGCGCTCTTGTTAAAATCAACGCAGAAGACAAAACTGCACTTCGTGCAGCAGGCTTCATTACTCGCGACCCTCGTGCCGTTGAACGTAAGAAACCAGGTCAACCAAAAGCTCGTAAGAAATTCCAATTCAGTAAACGTTAATCTCTGTTTGATTTATATCTTACGGCTAATGTTTAGTATCCAAATTGCCAAGACTTGCTCTGATGAAGAGACACTACTCGGCAATTGTATTAAGTAGAAAGTAAACAAATTAAAAAAAGAAAAAATGTCAACACCAAATTTTGAACAACTGTTAGAAGCAGGTTGCCATTTCGGCCACCTAAAACGTAAATGGAATCCTGCAATGGCTCCTTATATCTTTATGGAGCGCAATGGTATCCACATCATTGACCTATACAAAACTGCTGCTAAACTTGAAGAAGCATCAGCAGCTCTTAAAAATATCGCTAAATCGGGTAAAAAAGTGCTTTTCGTTGCTACTAAAAAACAAGCTAAGCAAGTTGTAGCTGACAAAGCATCTTCTATCAACATGCCGTTCGTTATCGAACGCTGGCCAGGTGGTATGTTGACTAACTTCCCTACTATTCGTAAGGCAGTTAAAAAAATGACTAACATCGACAAGATGATTAAAGACGGTACATTTGACAACTTGTCAAAACGTGAACGTCTTCAAGTTTCTCGCCAACGCGCAAAATTGGAAAAGACTCTTGGTAGCATCGCTGACCTTAACCGTCTTCCATCTGCTTTGTTCGTAATCGACGTTATGAAAGAACACATCGCAGTTGCTGAAGCTAACCGTCTTGGTATTCCAGTATTCGCTATGGTTGATACTAACTCAAATCCTAACGATGTTGATTTCGTTATTCCTGCTAATGACGATGCTTCTAAATCAATCGAACTAGTACTTGATACTGTTTGTGCAGCTATGGCTGAAGGTTTGGAAGAACGTAAAGCTGAAAAAGCTGACGCTCCTGCAGAAGGCGAAGAAAAAGACGCTCCTAAACAACGTCGTCGCATCCGCAAAGCAGCTCCAGAAGCAGAAAAAGTAGAAGCAGAAAAAGCAGCTGAAAGCGCTGAATAATTGATTCCTCTAAATTATTAACAAATATAAATTAAATAAGATATGGCAGTTACAATGTCTGACATCAGCAAGCTTCGTAAACTTACAGGAGCTGGTATGATGGATTGCAAAAAAGCATTGGAAGAAACTAATAGCGATATCGACGCAGCTGTAGAAATCATTCGTAAGAAAGGTCAAGCTGTTGCTGCTAAACGTGAAGACCGCGAAGCTTCAGAAGGTTGCGTACTTTCTGCTTGCGAAGGCGAATTCGCTGCTATCGTTGCTTTGAAATGCGAAACTGACTTCGTTGCTAAAAACGAAGGCTTCGTTGCCCTAACTAAATCAATCCTTGATGCAGCTATGGCAGCTAAAGCCAAAACTCTTGATGAAGTAAAAGCTCTTCTTATCAACGGTCAACCTATTTCTGAACTTATCGTTGAAGAAATCGGTAAAACTGGTGAAAAAATGGAATTGGGTGCTTACGAATACATCGAAGGTGCTGGTGTAACTAACTACGACCACCTTGGCAACAAACTTTCAACTATCGTTGCTTTCAACCTTCCAGTTGAACACCAAGTTGGTAAAAACGTAGCTATGCAAGTTGCTTCTATGAACCCTATTTCTGTTAGCCGTGACGAAGTTCCTGCTGAAGTTGTAGCTCAAGAACGCGACATCGCTCGTGAAAAAGCTCGTCAAGAAGGCAAGAAAGAAGAAATGCTTGATAGAATTGCAGAAGGTCGTCTTAACAAATTCTACAAAGAAAGCTGTTTGATGGAACAAGAATACATCATGGATGAAAAAATGACCATCGAAAAGTATTTGCAAAGTGTTAACAAAGACTTGAAAGCTATCTCTTTCAAACGCGTTAATCTTAACGAAGACTAATATTTCTCTTAGAAATAACTTATAAAAGTGAACGCCACCAAGAATAAACTTGGTGGCGTTCCTGTTTTATAGCGATTCTAAAGACATTAGTTCATTCGTGTACAGAATATATCGACAACACAATAAAAGCCGTCTATCAGTCCGTAAATACAACCATTCAAAAGCAGGCACGGTCACACGACGAATCCTGTTTTTTCAAGCGTGATTTTCCTTTCCATATTCCTCCATGTAGTGTTTTTCCCCTGCACATTCCCTTGTCGAGCATTGCGGTCATCCTATATAATCCGTATTCGTGCACACAGGACTTCGACAGTTTCCTGCTGAACTTCTGCATCGTTTGGTTTCAAGATAGTATTTCGTTAGCAAAGCCCTATAAAAAAGCAAAGCGTAGCGAACGCCCTATCAGCCAATTCGCTACGCTTTGCTCAAATTTACGTTTTCGCTATGTATCTATTTTACAAGATTTTCAGTACGTTCCAATGATTTGTAAACTTCACCGAAGATATTTGCACGAGCTCCTACGCGACCAAATGCAGGGTTATTACGAGTAGGACAAACTCGGTTTGACAAGAAGATGTAAATCATGTCATTCTTCGGGTCAATCCAGAAACAAGTACCAGTAAAGCCCGTGTGGCCCACTACTGAAGCATCGGCTTCTGGACAGGTAGATGAATTGTCAGGATCATCAACTCTTGGTTTGTCAAATCCCAACCCACGGTGCGAGTTCGGAGATTTCGCAGTCAAGAATTTAGTAACGATGTCGGATGACAACAATTGTTCGTCTCCGTAGTCACCGCCGTTCAACCACATACCGCAAAGTTTTGCCAAATCGTTGGCGTTAGAGAAGAATCCGGCATTTCCCTGTACACCGCCAGAGAATGCAGCAGTTTCATCGTGTACAACACCTTGCACCATACCACCACGGAAGAATTCGTCAACTTCAGTAGCCACGATTTCGTTCTTGTCAAAGTATTTCAACGGAGTGTAAACAGAACGATAAGCTCCCAAACGGTGATAAATATTGTCGTAAACATATTTGTCGTGTGGAATACCAGTTGCGTTTTCTTCAGCCTTCATCAACATACAGAAGTTCAAACAACTATACTTGTAGTTACGGTCATCACGCAACGGCAAGTTGTAGATGATATTCATAATTGTATCGTAAGTCGCTTGGCCTACATACAAATTCTTACCGATTTGACGGTCAAACTTATTAGTGCGAACGTAAGAAGCAATGTCCTTGCGAATTTTTGCATTTCCGTTCAAGAAGCCACCGCCGGCAGCCTTATTGTAAATAGCAGATTTCTTACCCTTGACCAATTCACCTTCATAAGAAGCACTGTCAGTGAACAAGTGATAAACATCTATGTAAGGAGCCATACCTGTTTCGTGATAAAGCACGTCGGTAATGGTCATTTCAGTCTTGCCTGTTTCATTCAATTCAGGGATATATTCGCATAGGTGATCATCCAAGTTCATCAAACCAGAGTCAATCGCTTTCATCACACCAGGAAGAGTTCCTGTTGCTTTTGAAACTGATGCCAAGTCGAACAATGAATTGTCGTCAACTTCTTTGGTTCTCTTGTCATCAATATAACCGAAACTCCTATTATAAACGATTTTATTACTGCGTGCAATCAAAAGTTGACCTCCTGTAAATGCACCTTCTTTCAAACCAAGACTAATCAAAGAGTCGGTTTTAGCCAAGAAGATAGAATCCAATCCCACTTCTTCAGGCATACCATACCCCAAACGAGAGGTTTGAATATCCACACCGTCGCCACAAGCAGCTACATCCTCAACAGAAACCGGGATACGACCTGTTACGTCAATACCACCGAATACGGCTTGCGCAGCATAGTTTTGTGCAAATTCGTGTTCCTCATAAGCCAATACGGCTGCTGAACAAAGTTTGATTTCATCAGCGAATGGAGCCAAGTCGTAAGGTTTGATAAAGAATACAGGCACTACATTGCGACCGCCTACACGTTTGACAATTGCTTTCAAGTTATTTTGAGTAGCCAATTTCTTGTCGTAGATACCCACGATTACTCTGGCTTTCTTGTTAATCTTAGCAACATTCAAGACTCCGTTGGTATTGGCAAACATCAAATTCATCTTGGTATAAAGCTGGCAAGTCTTCAAGAATTCAGTCTTGCTGTTTTCGCCCAAAGCGACAGCCACAACTTCTTTGTCCAGACGTTTTAGAGGCAACATGCCAGCATCGTTCTTCAAAGCAGTGATTGCGCCTGAATAAAGCTCGCGAAGTGTCAATTCAGCATCACTATTGTTGATGCGATCCAACAAAGTGGAAATATCCACTTGTTTGCCTTCTGTCAAGCCCAAAGCAAATTTATATCTCAAGATTTTCTTACAAGAAGCATCCACCAAACGTTTAGTTTCCTTGCCTGCCTTATATTCGGCAACCATGTCGCGGAAACTCTTTTCCAAACCTTGTGGTTCCAAAAGCACATCAGCCCCGGCTTTCAATGCCAACAATCCATTAGACTTTTCAGCCACGCGAGCACCTTTCATGGTCAAGGCATCTGTGAATACCAAACCTTCAAAGCCCATCTTGTTTTTCAACAAGCCAGTCACCACGTTTTCACAAAGTGAAGAAGGTTTTGAACCTGTGTTCATGGCTGGGATATTCAAGTGAGCAACCATCACACCTGAAAGACCGGCCTTGATATAGTTTTCAAAAGGTAAAAGGTCAATGGCTTCGATGTCTTCCATAGGGCGAGACACAACCGGCAACGTCTTGTGAGAATCTTCTGTAGTGTCTCCGTGTCCCGGGAAGTGTTTGGCAACAGACAAAACACCGCCGTCTTCCAAACCGAGAGAATAGGCAATTGCCTTTTGTGACACGTTGATTGGATCTTCTCCGAATGAACGAGTTCCGATAACAGGATTCTTGGCATCACTGTTCACGTCGATAGCCGGTGAGAAATTGACATTCACCCCCATCAACTTACATTCGCGAGCCATTTCAAATCCATAGTTGTATAATAGTTCATTGTCGCTGATAGCACCCAGCATCATGTTTTTCGGGAAACGAGGGGTGTTCGGAATACGCATGGACAATCCCCATTCGCCGTCAATACCTACCATCACCTGCACTCCCGAGAATGTACGTGCATAGTTGATTAATTCAGCATGGTTCTTCAAATCTCCATTTGAGAAATACAAACATCCAATATGATAGCGGGTAATCAATCGCTTGATTTCCGCCTTAGCTGCAGGGATATCTTTAGGGGCTACAGCTTGAGCAATCAACTGTCCTACCTTTTGTTCGGGAGTCATTGCATTGAATACGGAGTCCACCCACGCTTCCTGTTGGGCAGCATCTACATCAAGAGTAAGTTGTGTTACTTGCGCTGAAGCAGACCATGCTGACAAGACAAGCATTGAGATAGACAAAAATAGTTTTTTCATCGCTTATGATAATAGATTAGTTTATTTCACATAATACATACGTTGGGTACTGTCACCCATTAATTTTTCGCCACGGGCTGTGATGTCCTTGATATAGTCAACGGCATCAAACTTGAACAAGCGGTCGCTGGTGCGAATCACCTTACCGCGAGTCAACGGAGTCATGTGGTCACCGCCATTTGCCAAATAGTCAATGGTAGCAATCAAATAAGTCTTGTTCGGGTCAATGTCCTTGCCGTTCAAGTTGACGTTGACAGCCTTGCCGTCTTTCATACCCACTGTGATTTGCCTGCTCAAAGCGTCACCGCCACGACGAGCCATCACATCCAAAGCCTCTTTCAAGTCCTTACCATTGATTTCCATCACCAATACGCAGTTCGGGAAAGGCAACATAGACATAATGAATCCTGCTGAAATATCACCTTTTGGCATTGGGTGACGAATACCGCCCATATTGCCGATAACAAAGTCCACCTTGCGAGGAGTCAATGAAGAGGCTATATCATAAATCATATCGGTAACGAAGTTAGGCAATACAGATTCATTGATATCGGCAAAAGCCACATCTGTCTGACCAATCACCTGACTGTTCAATGCCTGCACCTCTTTTTCATACGGTTCTACCCATTCTTTCAATTCAGGATCAATACGTGAATCGTATTTGCTGTCGATAGGAATCAATTCGTATTCCGGAAGTTTTGACAAATCGTTCAAGTCAATAGTGATTTTACCCATTGACTTGCCGAAAGCACCGGTTTGACCGATAAGCACAGGTTTTCCGTCCAAGTTATTCAGTATCGGAGCATTTTTGCCCTTGTTGCCGGGTTTTACAGTGGTGTGGGAGTGACCTCCGATAATGACGTCAATATATCTACTGTTCACAGCCATTGCACTGTCATTGGGCAAATCGTATTTTGAAGAATAACCGATGTGAGTGACTGCAATTACGTAGTCAGCTTGTTTCGAGTTTTTCAATGCACCTGCAATGCTATCGGTAATCTGCAAGGCATTGGTATATTTCACACCTGCTGCATTCTTCGCCAACACCAAGCCTTCGAAATGGCAACTCACACCGATAAATGCGATATACTTGCCGCCAAATTCCTTGATGCTATATGGTTTTACCCGTTCTTTCAAATAAGGATTTTCGAAATCGTAGTTGGCACATAGAATTTCGGTATCGATATTCTTGTAATTGCTTGCCAAAGAATCCACACCGTTGTCAAATTCATGGTTGCCGGGGATAATGATGTCATATCCCATCTTGTCCATCAAAGTATATTCCACCTTACCGCCAAACAATGTGAAATACAAGAAACCTTGCACATCATCACCGGCATCAATAAGCATGGTATTTTCTTCTGCGTTTCTAATACTGTCAATTACCACTTTAGCACGCAACATACCACCCCTGTCTTCTGCATGTTCAGCGATTACATTTCCATGCACGTCATTGGTGTGCATGATAACTAATTTCTCGGACTTGGAACAGCCTGTTATAATCAACATCATTACGGCTGCCAATGCTATAGACACTCGTTTCATATTAGATTTTTTTCAATGGCACGAAATTAATAATTATAATTAAGTATGACAATTTTTAGAAACATAAAAAAAATTCAGAGACCGTCCTTCCCACCGCCTAGGCAAACCTTTAAAACAACAATAATTAAC
>JAHHQT010000028.1 GCA_020026215.1 Muribaculaceae bacterium | reverse complement strand
GCTTAACTATTCAAAAAACGGCTTCAAAGCACACATTTACAAATGCGGAATAATGCTGCGTATCTCCCTGAAAGCCCAATAGTTTACATTATTCTTCCTAAATCCATCCGAAATCGGGCGTGTTTTATTATCTTTGCCCTATTGATTCGAATTCACTTAATAAAGTTGCAAAATAAAAATTTAATAAACATGAAATCTAAGCAAGATTTAAGTTTTTGGAAACTATGGAACCTTAGTTTCGGGTTCTTTGGCGTACAAATAGCCTATGCTTTACAAAGCGCAAACATCAGCCGTATCTTTTCAACCTTAGGAGCTGACCCTCACGATTTAAGTTATTTCTGGATTTTACCTCCTTTGATGGGTATTATTGTACAACCTATTATCGGTGCTGCAAGTGATAAAACATGGTGCCGTTTCGGCCGTCGTATCCCTTACCTATTCATTGGAGCATTAATTGCTGTTATTGTCATGTGCCTGCTTCCGAACTCAGGCAGTTTTGGGATGTCAGTCAGCACAGCCATGATTTTCGGTTTAATGGCATTGATGTTTTTGGATACCTCTATCAATATGGCTATGCAACCTTTTAAAATGTTGGTAGGTGATATGGTCAACGAAAAGCAAAAAGGCCTTGCCTATTCCATTCAAAGTTTCTTATGCAATGCAGGTAGCTTGGTAGGATATGTATTCCCATTCTTCTTGGCTTGGATTGGCATTAAAAATATTGCTCCAGACGGAGTAATTCCTGATACAGTAATCTATTCATTCTATATTGGTGCAGCTATCCTTATTGCCTGTGTCATCTACACCAGTGCCAAAGTGAAGGAAATGCCACCGAAAGAATATGCAGAATATCACGGCATCACAGAAGAAGAAAAAGACGATGACAAAAAATCCAATCCAGTGACAATGATGTTTCACCTGTTGGTAAAAGCACCGTCAGCATTCTGGACTGTAGGTTTAGTACAATTCTTCTGCTGGGCAGCCTTTATGTTCATGTGGACTTATACCAATGGCTCTATTGCCTTGAACGTATTTGACGCTCCATTGAAAGGTTCTGTCATTGATACTACTTCTACCGCTTTCCAAGAAGCCGGCAACTGGGTAGGTATCTATTTCGCAGTACAAGCTATCGGTTCTGTGCTTTGGGCAATGGTAATTCCATTGTTCAAGAACCGCAAGTTCATCTATATGCTTAGCTTGATTTTGGGCGGTATCGGATTTATGTCCATCTTCTTCATCCATGACCAATACCTATTGTTCATCTCATTCCTATTAATAGGTTGTGCATGGGCTGCAATGCTTGCTCTTCCATTCACCATCTTGACCAACGCATTGACCGGCGGTCACATGGGAACCTACTTAGGTTTGTTCAATGGTACAATTTGTGTTCCTCAAATCTGTGCCGCTGCCCTTGGTGGTTCAATCTTGAAGTTGATGACTCCGGAAGGACAAGTTGCACCAGAAGTAAACATGTTGTTCTTGGCAGGTGTATTCTTGGTAATTGGCGCATTCTGTGTGTTCATTATTAAAGAAAAAGACCAAAAAGTAACTGCTTCAAAATAACATTCAATTGAATTTACAATAAATCTATATTACAGCCGACCGTGGGTTTATGGCCGGCTGTCCTTATTTTTCACTAATTGTACAAAAAATCTTATTGAAATAAAAAAAGTGATAAAATATGCATAATGCCGATTAATACTATTTTTTTGCATCATTTTGACTTATTTTTTGGCAAAAAATCCACGATTACAGCCATTTAAACTGAGTTAAATTAAAAAAAAATACGTACATTTGTGCTTTGATTTTTAATTAGTATCTTACATTTTTATGTCAAACATTAAAGATAAGTCCAATTTCTTATTTGAAACTAGTTGGGAAGTCTGCAATAAAGTAGGAGGAATATATACAGTACTCTCTACCAAAGCAAAAGTTTTGCAAAAAGAGTATAAGAATAACCTAATCTTTATTGGTCCTGATGTATGGACTAAAGAAAACCCATCCCCTTTCTTCAAAGAATCCAAAACGATTCTAAAAAATTGGGACTACGAAAACACGCTTCCTCAAGGAATAAAAGTACGTGTTGGTAAATGGACAATTCCGGGAAATCCGATCGCAATACTTGTTAAATTCGATTCAATATACGCCATCAAAGACCAAGTCTATGGTGAAATGTGGGAAAAATTCGGTGTAGATTCTCTTCACGCTTATGGAGATTACGACGAAGGTTGCGCTTTTGGTGTAGCTGCATCAATGGTAATTGACAGCTGTGCCAAACATCTTGCCAAACCTACAGACAATGTTATCGCCCACTTCGATGAATGGACTACAGGTATGGGATTGCTTTATACTAAAGCACATTCTCCTAAAATTGCAACAGTGTTCACCACTCACGCAACCAGCATCGGTCGCAGTATTTGTGGTAACGGCAAACCTTTATACGACTACTTCAAGAACTACAATGGTGACCAAATGGCTGCCGAATTAAATATGCAGTCCAAGCACTCACTTGAAAAGGCTGCAGCCCACAATGCAGACTGTTTTACAACAGTCAGTGAAGTGACAGCCAATGAGTGTGAACAACTATTGGACATCCGCCCACAAGTGGTTACTCCAAACGGATTTGAACGCGCATTTGTACCTAAAGGCAAAAAATATGACGAAGCACGTGCTACAGCCAGAGAAAAACTCTTGAACGTGGCAAGTTGCTTGACTGGTAAAAAATTTGATGATGACACTTTTATCGTTGCCACTTCGGGAAGAAATGAATTCCGCAACAAAGGATTAAATATGTTCATTGACACCATTAATGAAATTCGCAACAACTATCCGTCATCAAGCAAACGCGAAATCATTGCCTACATCCTTGTCCCTGCATGGTCAATGGATGCTCGCAAAGATTTGAAAAAAGCGCTTGAATCAAAGAGCAAAGTTCACGAAGGATTGGAAGACCCTATCATCACTCATACTCTACACAACTATTCATCTGACTGCATCTACAACCACTTGCATTATTTGGGTTTACACAACAACAGTTTTGACAAGGTGAATGTAGTTTATGTTCCATGTTATTTGAATGGTGATGACGGAATATTCAATATGTCATACTATGATTTGCTAATCGGTTTCGACGCGACAGTATTCCCTTCTTACTATGAACCTTGGGGCTATACACCTCACGAAGGTATCGCATTCGGTGTACCAACTATTTCTACCAACTTAGCAGGTTTCGGACAATGGATTCTTTCGACATTTGAAAATTCATTCCAGGCTTGCGGTGTAAAGGTTGTTACACGTACCGACTCCAACTATTTCAATAGCATCACTGAAATTTCCAATTCATTGCTTGAATTGTGGCAAATGAGCAAGACTGAAATTGCAAAAGTACGCGCTACAGCCATCAAGTCATCCAAGAAAGCGGAATGGGATAATTTTATCACCTATTATCACGATGCCTATAAAATTGCATTAGAAAATTTAAACAAATAATAAACAAGGCCTTATAAGCCTATTAATAAAAATAATTAACTATGAAATTACAAGTAAGTAGTACTAACGCTCCTGTATGGAGAGATGTTACCATCCATACAGAGTTGCCTGCTAAATTGAAATGCCTTGATGAGCTTTCACACAACGTATGGTGGTCATGGAACAGTAATGCTAAAACCTTGTTTCACGATATTGATCCTGACCTATGGAGAGCAACTGGCGAAAACCCAGTATTGTTGTTGCAAAAATTAGACTTTGACAAATGCGAAGCCCTTGCAAATGACAAAGCTATGCTTGACAGAATTGATTCTGTCTACAAGTCTTTCAAAGAATATATGGCACAACCTAAACGTACAGACGTTCCTTCAATTTCATACTTCAGTATGGAATACGGTTTGTGTAATGCTTTGAAAATCTATTCTGGTGGTCTTGGCGTTTTGGCCGGTGACTACATCAAAGAAGCATCTGACTCTTGTGTAGATTTGACAGCTGTCGGTTTCCTTTACAGATATGGTTACTTCAACCAATCTTTGTCAATGGACGGACAACAAATCGCTGAATACTTAACTCAAAACTTCAACCAAATCCCAGTTGAACCAGTCCTTGAAGACGGCAAACCTATGGTTTTGGCTGTACCTTATCCAGGTCGTGACATCTATTGTAACGTATGGAGAGTTAACGTAGGCCGCGTTAAATTGTACCTTCTTGATACAGATAATAACATGAACTCTGAATACGACCGCCCTATCACTCACAAACTTTATGGTGGTGACTGGGAAAACCGTATTAAACAAGAATACTTGTTGGGTATCGGTGGTATCATCATGTTGCGTAAACTAGGTATCAATACTGAACTTTACCACTGCAATGAAGGCCACGCTGCATTGCTTAACTTGCAACGTTTGGTTGAATACGTACAAAACGAACACCTAAGCTTCGAAGTTGCCCTTGAAATGGTAAAATCAACTGGTCTTTATACTGTTCACACTCCAGTTCCTGCAGGTCACGACTATTTCGAAGAAGGTTTGTTCGGCAAATATATGGGTGAATTCCCTGCTAAATTAGGTATCTCATGGACTGAATTGATGAACATGGGTCGTGAAAATCCTAACACTAACGAACGTTTCTCAATGAGTGTATTTGCACTTAACACTTGTCAAGAATCTAACGGTGTTAGCTGGTTGCACGGAGAAGTTTCAAAACGTATGTTCCAAGGTGTTTGGAAAGGTTATGCACCTGAAGAATCACACGTATCTTACGTTACTAACGGTGTTCACATGCCAACATGGGCTGCTTCTGAATGGAAAGCATACTACGAAAAGACATTTGGTGAAGACTGGTACAAAAATCAATCTGACGAAAACGCATGGGCTCCTATCCTACGTGCTAAAGAACAAGACATTTGGGATATCCGAGTTGCATTGAAAAATAAATTCATCAACTTCGTTAAACGCGAATTCAAAGAAACATGGTTGAAGAATCAAGGTGACCCTTCTCGTATCATGTCAATCCTTGAAAAAATCAATCCTAACGCATTGATTATCGGTTTTGCCCGTCGTTTCGCCACATACAAACGTGCTCACTTGCTATTCACTGACCTTGACAGATTGTCTAAGATTGTTAATAACGAGAAATTCCCAGTACAATTCGTATTTGCCGGTAAAGCACACCCAGCTGACGGTGCCGGTCAAGATTTAATCAAACGTATCGTTGAAATTTCAAGAATGCCTCAATTCCTTGGCAAAATCATCTTCTTGGAAAACTACGATATGACATTGTCTAAACGCTTGATTTCTGGTGTTGATGTTTGGTTGAACACTCCTACTCGTCCTCTTGAAGCATCTGGTACATCTGGTGAAAAAGCTGAAATGAACGGTGTCCTTAACTTCTCAGTACTTGACGGATGGTGGTATGAAGGCTATCGCAAAGATGCTGGTTGGGCACTAACTGAAAAACGTACATTTACAGATCAAAGCCAACAAGACCAACTTGATGCTGCTACTATCTACGCTACTTTGGAAAATGAAATCATTCCATTGTACTTTGCTAAGAACTCTAAAGGATATTCTCCTGAATGGATTCAATACATCAAGAATTCAATTGCACATATCGCTCCTAACTTTACAATGAAACGTATGATCGATGACTACATCGTTCGTTTCTACAACAAAGAAGGCGAATATTCTCGTGCATTGAAAGCTGATAACTATGCAAAAGCAAAACAATTGGTTGAATGGAAAGAGAATGTAGCTAACCGTTGGGAAGGTGTTCACGTTATTGAAACTCATGTTCCTGCTGAACTTATGAACAGTTCAATCTTCGGACATGAATACACAGTAACTACAAAAATTGACACTAACGGCGTGAACAACGATCTTGGTGTTGAATTGGTAGTTTACTCTAACGAACACGGTGAAATGAAATTCAAGGAAGCTGTTGAATTCAACAAGATTGCTGAAGATGGCAACATCGTAACATTCGAATTGAAAGACTTCATCAAATCAGCAGGTCTATTCCAACTTGGATTCCGTATTTTCCCTAAAAAACCAGATTTGGCACACCGTCAAAGTTTCGCTTACTTGAAATGGTTCTAATCCCTACGGATTAATCAAATAATAAAACGGAGGTCATTGTAAAATGGCTTCCGTTTTTATTATTTCCAATATTGTAAGTTGATATTAATATTCCGCAATTTTGTGATACCTAAATCAAGAACTATAATTTATGGAAAACAATAAAAGAATGCTCTATATTGACAAAATGACAAAACATTATAGTTTACCAATTCAGCAATAAAGAAATCCCCTAATAGCACTACTTTTGCTATTAGGGGATTTTTTGTTTTATTCTAATTTATGAATAATCAAACCCGACCTTAGTTTAGGTTCAAACCAAGTAGTTTTCGGTGGCATGATATTTCCGGAATCAGAGATGTCGAAAATTTGACGCATTGTTACAGGATACAAGGCCAAAGCCATTTTCATTTCTCCCAAGTCCACCCTGCGTTTCAATTCTTCCAATCCACGTATTCCTCCCACAAAGTCAATTCTTTGATCTGAACGCAAATCTGTGATGTTGAGAATATCTTTCAAAATCAAATTTGAAGAGATAGTCACATCCAACACTCCGATAGGGTCAGTATCATCATAAGTTTTCTTCTTTGCAGTCAATGAATACCATTCGCCTTCTATATAAAGCGAAAAATTATGCAGTTTCTCAGGACGGTATATATAACCGCCTTTAAATTCCACATCAAAGTTCTCGCTCAGTTTCAACAAGAATTCATCCTTTGACAGTCCGTTCAAGTCCTTGATCACACGATTATAGTCCATTACTCTCAAATGAGATTCAGGGAAACAAACAGCCATGAAATAATTATACTCTTCATCTCCTGTGTGATTCGGATTGTTCTTGGCCATTTCATCACCTACAAAAGCCGCCGCTGCACTTCTGTGATGTCCGTCAGCAATATACATACTTGGAATTTCTTCAAACAATGCCGTGATTTTAGCGATTACCGCATCGTTGTCAATTACCCAAAACTTATGACCGACTCCATCCTCTGCGACAAAATCATATACAGGTTGCTCGGCAACTGTCTTTGACAGAATCTCCTCCAAGCCGTCATTGTCAGGAAAAGTGAAGAAAACAGGTTCGATATTCGCTTTATTGATACGAACATGTTTCATTCTATCTTCCTCTTTATCACGACGAGTCAATTCATGTTTCTTAATCACTCCCGACATATAGTCATCCACACTGGCAGCAACTACAAAACCATACTGAGTGTGTCCATCCATTGTTTGTGCATAGATGTAATAGCAAGGTTTGGAATCTTGTTTCAACCAGCCATTCGCCTGGAATTTTTCAAAATTCGCAACCGCCTTTTCATACACTTTTTCATCATGTTCATCAATACCCGGTTCAAAATCTATTTCAGGCTTGATGATATGATAAAGCGACATCTCATTCTCTCCTGCTTCTGCTCGCGCCTCCTCTGAACTGAGGACATCGTAAGGCCGTGAAGCAACAAATTCTACTAAATCAACAGGAGGACGTAATCCCCTGAAAGGTCTAATTTTTGCCATGGTGCCGTGATTAAGGTTTAAGGATTTGTGAGTGAAAACTATTTTCTAACGATAGTCTGAGCTCTGTCAGGACCTACTGAAAGAATAGTGATAGGAACATTCAATTCAGCTTCCAAGAACTTGATATAGTTAGAGAATTCTACCGGGAATTCATCTTCAGACTTGATAGAAGTCATGTCAACATTCCAACCCGGAAGTTCTTTATAGACAGGCTTAACGTTTCCTTCGACAGAGAATGGGAATTCTGTTACAGTTTCACCATTGATTTCGTAAGCAACGCAAGCTTTAATAGTTTCAAAAGTATCAAGGACGTCACTCTTCATCATAATCAATTGAGTAACGCCATTAAGCATGATAGCATATTTCAAAGCAACCAAGTCAATCCAGCCACAACGACGTTCACGACCTGTTACAGCACCATATTCGTGACCGATGTCACGGATTTTGCGACCAGTTTCGTCAAACAATTCAGTTGGGAATGGACCGCTACCTACGCGAGTACAATATGCTTTGAAGATACCGAATACTTCTCCAATCTTGTTAGGAGCAACTCCCAAACCAACGCAAGCACCTGCACAAATGGTATTTGAAGAAGTAACGAATGGATAAGAACCGAAGTCAACATCCAACATTGTTCCTTGTGCACCTTCGCACAATACACTCTTACCGTCCTTTAATAGGTTGTTTATATAGTGTTCGCTATCGATGATTTCGAATTCAGAAAGATATTTGATTGCATCAAACCACTTTGGTTCCAATTCAGACAAATCAACACTTGCTCCAAGCATTTGCAAAGTTTCAATATGTTTAGCTTTGGCAACAGCATATTTTTCTTCGAAGTTGTTATAGATATCACCAACGCGCAAACCATTACGGCTTACCTTGTCTGTATATGTCGGACCGATTCCTTTTCCGGTTGTACCAATCTTAGAAGCGCCTTTCTTTGCCTCATTAGCTGCATCAAGCAATCTGTGAGTAGGCATAATTAGATGCGCTTTCTTTGAGATTTTCAATACTTTTTTCAATTCAACGCCACTTTCTTCCAATGAAACAGCTTCTTCTTTGAACAATACAGGGTCAAGCACTACACCATTACCAATAATGTTAGTCTGTCCGTGTTGGAAAATACCTGATGGGATTGAACGAAGTACAAATTTTTTACCTTCGAACTCCAAAGTGTGTCCAGCGTTAGGCCCACCTTGAAAACGTGCAACGACATCATATCGAGGAGTTAATACATCGACAACTTTACCTTTACCTTCGTCGCCCCATTGCAAGCCTAAAAGCACATCAACTTTCATAATAGTAACTATTTAGAATTTATTATTTTAGATTTATTAGATTTCGTTTTTTTCTTCTTCCTTAGACAAGAAGCACAAATACCAAATACGCATAGTGAAGAATAAGACACCGAGAATTTACCATATCCGCGAGTATTAATCATACTCATCAATTCTGGGTCTTTCACTTCACGGATTTTACCGCAGATGGTACATACCAAATGATGATGGCTCGATTCATCCAAATTGGTTTCATAAAGCGACTGCCTCATACCAAACTGATGTTTTCGCACCAATCCACATTGACAAAAAAGTTCTATTGTATTGTAAACGGTTGATCTACTGACATGATAAGAATTTGCCTCCATTTCAGAGAATATTGTATCGACTTGGAAATGGTCATTGTGAGAGAAAACCATTTCCAATATGGCGTAACGTTCTGGAGTTCTACGGAGTCTTTTTTGTTTCAAGAAATCCGTAAGTCTATCCTTCGCCAAACTAACAGATTTGTCTTCAGTTCCGTTCATTGCTTTTGCAAAGATAATATTTTAAGAATACAATACAAAACGCAAAACAATTAATTTTAGTCAGATTCTTAATTCTAAAATTAATCGTTGAAACGCCCTTATATATTCGCAAATATTGCATATCTTTGTAAACACTCAAAAGCTAAAAGTAATGAAAAACTCATATAAAAATACGAAAAGCAACAATCTAATCCTATACCATTTATTGGCATTTTTTGTAGGCTCAGTTTGGGGTATCTCTTTCATCTCTACCAGTAAGCTGCTTGATGCGGGGATTCAACCTACAGAAATCTACGTCATTAGATTCTTAATTGCCTACCTTGCAATTCTATGCATTACTTATAAAAAGATACTTTCCGACTCTTTCAAAGATGAATGTTTGTTTTTGATTTGTGGTCTTTGCGGAGGTTCAATCTATTACATTGGCGAAAATACAGCACTTCAATATACTCTGGTTACAAACGTATCTTTATTGGTTACACTATCCCCTATCATTACTGTATTGATTACCAAGATGATGTACAAGACAGAACAACTGAAAAAGGAATTCATCACAGGTTCTTTAATAGCGTTTGTGGGAGTAGCTTGTGTTATTTTCAACAGTGCAACCAATATTCAGGTAAAACCGTTGGGTGATATGTTGGCCATCGCAGCGGCAGCCAGTTTTGCCATTTATTGTATTGTAGCCAACAAATTGAACGACCGTTACGACACCTTGTTTATCTCCAGAAAGATATTCTTCTATGGTGTCATCACAGCTATTCCGTTCCTATTTTTTCAAGACCATTTCGTAGATTTCCACGTATTTACAAGTGGTATTGTATGGGGACATATCCTATTCCTTAGCCTAATTTGCTCATTGGCAGCCTTCATCATGTGGAACGCAGCGATTGACAAATTAGGAGCCAACAGAGCTTCTAACTACCTATATTTCTCTCCAGTGGTTACACTTATAGCATCCATATTAATTCTTAACGAACCTGTCAGCTTTATCGGCTATGTAGGATGCGCCTTGACAATTGGAGGTGTAATCGTGTCAGAGAAAGTTAAATTCAACAAATAAAATGATGGAAATAGAAATACCCGAATGGGCCAAAGAATTGGACTATGCCATTACTGTATGCGACAGAGAAGGCGTAGTACTATATATGAACGACAAGGCAAAATCAACATTTGCCGATTCTGGCGACATGATTGGCAAAAGCATGTTCGGATGCCATAATGAAAATTCCATGAAAATCATCCACCGCTTATTGGATGAAGGAGGTAAAAACGTTTACACCATTGACAAGAAAGGTCAAAAGAAACTCATCTATCAGACTGGATGGAAAAAAGACGGTAAAATCAGGGGATTAGTTGAAATTTCATTGGTCCTTCCTACCGAAATACCCCACTATATTAGATAAAAAAACGTTGATTTAAAAATCAACGTTGCCATTCTGCTATTTCATTGATAATTTGTTTGCAAAGCAGTTTTGTGGACATATTGTCGTTGGCGAACTCTGTTTCCGCCCAACCTTTCAGGCTGTCCATATCTTTCAGTCTGCCAATGATTAGAAGGTTCATTGACAATCGCAATGCAAAATATTTCAAAAGTGGTTTCTCGTTATCTATAAATTGGGCAACCAGTGATTCTGCGCCCTCAACATTTCGAACCAATTGGAAACAAAGCATATCCACCAATTCTTCGGTATCTACAGTCTCCACCCATTTTAAGGCATCCGCCATAGTAAATTCATCTTTCGGGAATACCATAGTCGCAAGCAATCTGCTTTCACGTGTAGTATCGTTATTCCATAAAAATTCAGCCAATTCACGAGAGTATTCCTGACTCAAAGCCACTTCTTGAATTTGAGGCACCAATAATCCGAAAATAATACGATACGGAGAGCCAGCCTTTCTCAATCGGTCAGCAATCTCGCCATTACGCAAAGCAAAAAATTGGGTCTTGATATCTTTTATGATTGTTTTATCCATTGTTCAAAACATTAATTCTTCCACAAAAGTAGAAAAAAAAAGAATGCAACACAAGCGAGCAGCAGTGTTGCATTCCTATAGATTAGGATTAAACTCTATTATTTAGTCAATGGAGAATAATCTTTAGAGTAACGTAACATTTGTTCTACATAACCTTCTGTGTAGTCAAGTTTAACGTCTGTGATATTGCCTTCGTTATCAAATTCAGGAACGTAAACAGGATTAACAAATCCCTTATAAGGAGCGATGTTCAACTTAGCATATCTGTCAAGAACTTCTTTGTGAAGGTCTTGGTCAACTTTCACGCCGTAAGTTTCAACCAATTTCTTGCCTGCTTCGTAGTCACCTTCTGATTTGATGCGTTGGATTTCGAACAAAAGTTGACCGAACAAGTCGCGTAATTTAGCGTAATCATTGATTTGGATGAATGTCTTGCCGTCACGTTTGATGAATTCAATTACGTTGTCAGCTTTACCGTGTTCATAAGCCCATTTAGAAATCAATTGACGGTTTCTCATGTGTGCTTCTTCAACGTCTTTACCCAATTCGATTCTCATTAATTGAGTCATCATACCATTAAGGATATATTTGTAGTATTCAGCTTTGTACGCATCTGGGTTATCCAATAGGCCAAGTTCCAAGATTTTTGGACCTGCCAAGTAGTACAAAGCGAACAAGTCAGCACGAGCTTCTTCCAAAGTAGCGCCGTGTTCTTTAAGAGCATCGTCATGAACGCCAGGTAGTAATTTACCTGAAGCGTGACCCAAACATTCGTGCAAGTCAGTATGCATATTGTCAACTATGAACAAATATTTGTCCATCAAGTCTGATGTTTCTTTATCGATAACAAATTCTTCGTTGAAACCGTTTCCATGAGCAGCTTGGTCGTATGCTTCAGTAATATTTTCAAGAGTTACTGATTTTGAACCATGAGCGGCACGCACCCAGTTTGCATTCGGTAAGTTAATACCAATAGGAGTTGAAGGATAAGCATCACCGGCAAGGATAGCAGCTGTAATAACTTTAGCAGTTACACCTTTTACTTTTTCTTTCTTGAAACGAGGGTCAACCGGAGAATTGTCTTCAAACCATTGAGCATTTTGACTGATAACTTCTGTACGGTGAGAAGCCTTCAAGTTTTTGAAGTTTACGATTGATTCGTAAGCACCTTTATAACCAAGAGGATCACCATAGCTTTCAATGAAACCATTGATAAAGTCAACTGTGCTGACCACGTCTTCTACCCAAAGAATAGAATATTCATCAAATGTTTTCAAATCACCTGTATTGTAGAATTCAATCAATTTTTCAACGTGAGCTTTTTGAGTGTCGTTTTGAACGAATTCAAGAGCTTTAGTCAAATTTTCAACGATTTTTTCGATAGCTTGAGTATAACGTCCACCAACTTTGTAAACTTCTTCTACTACTTTACCATCTTTCTTCACCAAACGAGAGTTCAATCCGTAAGAAATAGGAGTTTCATCTCCAGGTTTCTTCATGGCATTGTAGAACGCTTCAACTTCTGCTTGTGTAATGTCTGCATAGTAGTTGTTTGCTGAAGTTTGAATCAAGTCTTGACCGTCAGCCTGGTTCACACGTTTAGCCATAAATGTAGGGTCAAAAATTACTGGAGTCAAAGTTTCAACCAATTGTTCTACAGTCTGACCTTCAGCCAAAGGAAGTTCTTCAACAGGCAATTTTGCAACTTGTGCCTTGAAGAATTCTTCAGAGAATCCAGGAGTGAATTTATCTGTAGAATAGTGGTGGTGAATACCGTTAGCAAACCAAATTTGTTTCAAATAAGTTTCTAATGCCTTGAAATCTTTATCGTTCTTGTCACCATCATATTTTGTATAGATTTGTTCAAACAAAGTTCTGATAGTCAAGTTATATTTACCGTTTTGGTCAGTAAGAATGTCACGACCGTTCAAAGCAGCTTCTGTCAAATAGTAAACCAACTTTTTGTCGTTCAATGTCAAAGAGTCGAAATCGGTTACCTTGTAACGCAAAATTTCGATATCTGCGAATCTATCCACGTTGTAATTAAACTCTTGCGCTTCGTTTGACTTATTCATTGTGCATGATGCAGCAGCAACAGCCAAAGTCAAAGCAGCCAATGAAAATTTTTTGTTTATCATAATATCTCAAATTAAATTTATTCTACGTAAAGAACAAGGCCCTTCAAATACTCCCCTTCCGGATGATAGATATTGATTGGGTGATCGGACGGTTGAGTCAATTGGTGAAGAATTCTTACTTTTCTTCCTGATTGAGCAGCAGCACTGAACACAGCCAATCTGAATTGATCTTTATTCACAGCCTGAGAACAAGAGAAAGTAAACAGAATACCTCCAGACTTGATTCTCTCGAAAGCCTTTGAATTCAACTTACGATAACCAATCAACGCATTTTTCAAAGCGCTCTTGTGCTTGGCAAATGCAGGCGGGTCAAGGATAATCAAATCATATTGGTCATCAATACCATTCAAGAACTTGAAGGCATCTTCTGCAAAAGCCTTGTGACGAGGGTCTCCTGGAAAATTCAATTCCACATTGTCGTTGGTCAACTTGATGGCTTTTGAAGAACTGTCCACAGAGTGCACCAAGTTTGCCTGTCCTCTCATCGCATAGAAAGAGAATCCACCCGTGTAACAGAACATATTCAACACATTGCGACCTTTGGCATAATGTTCCAACAAAGAGCGGTTGTCACGCTGGTCAACAAAGAAACCTGTTTTTTGTCCTTTCAACCAATCCACATGGAATTTCAAGCCGTTTTCAATGGCGATATTTGTTTCAAAGCCACCAATGATATAGTCATTCTGAGGGTCCAATTGCGCCTTATACGGCAATGTAGTCTCAGATTTATAATATACGTTGCGAATCAAGCCGTCAGCAATCTTCACCAATGCCTGTGCAATGGTATTGCGAGCAAAGTGCATACCCGGTGAGTGTGCTTGTACCACAGCTGTTCTGTCATAAATATCTACCACCAAGCCAGGAAGGAAATCGCCTTCACCATGCACCAAACGGAATGCGTTATTGTCAGGGCGAATCAAACCTATACTTTTACGAAGCTCATAAGCACGTTGCAAACGTTCGTAGAAGAAATCATCATCTATTTCACGTTCTGTAAAATCAAGGATTCTGACTGCTATACTGCCAATTTGGAAGTGACCTACTGCAATGAATTCCTTTGCTGAAGTATAGACAGCTACCAAATCACCTTCCTCGACACCATCATCAATGTGGGCAATAGCACCTGAGAACACCCATGGGTGGAAACGTTTTAACGACTCCTCTTTACCTCGTTTTAATATGATTTTTTTATAATTCATCAATTCAATTTAATTATTTAAAAAAGAATCTATAGATATCATTACCATTTGCATAAAGCATCAGCAACAACAAGAACAACAAGCCTGCCATTTGCGCATTTTCCATAAATTTTTGACTTGGTTGACGACCGGTAATCATTTCAAACAATAGGAACATGATATGACCGCCGTCCAATGCAGGGATAGGCAATATGTTCATGAATGCCAAAGCTACTGAAATAAATGCGGTGATTACCCAGAATTGATACCAGTTCCATTGTCCGGGGAACATATCACCAATTGCACCAAAGCCTCCCAAATTTTGAGCACCTTCCTTGGTGAACACATATTTCATTTGACTTACATAAGTCACTAATTTGTCAACGCCCAATTCAATACCCTTAGGAATAGATTGCAATAAAGAGTATTTCACAGTTTCAGTCTTGAACAATTCAGTAATAGGAGTCAATATAATACCTATTTTTCCACTTTCTGAAGTTCCCAAAGATGCAGTTTTTTGAACACCTTCTGCTGTAACATAGCTAACTTGAATAGTGTCGTTTGAGTGTCTTGCCAATATTTTAGAGAAAACATCCCATGTTTCGGCTTTCTCATTGTCAATAGCAAGAATCTTATCACCAGCCTTCATACCTGCTTCTGCAGCAAAACCTCCTGCGACAACATCTTTTACCACTACAGGGAAACGATATGTCATAAAGCCGAAGCTGTTTTCCTTGTCTTTCAATTCCGCATTTACCGTCAAGACTGAATTCTCAGGAATATTGATAACCATTGTATCAGTTTGATTGCGAAGTACAGCAACTTGTTTGCCTTCCAACAATTGCAACAAGTCAAAGTTTGTGGCATTGATTTCCTTGCCGTCAACCGACAATGGAATATCACCGTCAACAAAGCCCATATCATGAGCAGTCTCGCAATATTGCATACCGTAAGTAGCTTCTTGATATGGAATATATTCTTCACCCCAGTGATAAGCAATACCTGCGTAAATGATAATTGCCAAAATGAAGTTGAAAATCACACCAGCTACCATCACCAAAAGACGTTGCCAAGCAGGTTTGGCACGGAACTCCCAAGGTTTAACAGGTTGTTTCATTTGTTCTGTGTCCATTGATTCGTCAATCATGCCGGCAATCTTACAATAGCCACCAAGAGGCAACCAACCTACACCGTATTCTGTATCACGCCAAGACGCTTTATTTTCATCGTGACCTTCTTTTTGTTTTGGTCTATATTTGAACAAACTAAACCATGGATCAAAAAAGATATAGAATTTCTCAACCTTGATACCAAACATTCGTGAGAAAATATAGTGTCCAAATTCATGAACAATGACAAGTAGCCCAAAGGCCACTATTAACTGAGCAGCTTTTACTAAAAACGTTGCATCCATTTATTATAATTCTTATTTAATTAATTCCAAAGTTTTCTTGCGTATCACAGAGTTAGTATCCACCAAATCCATATACGCAGGGACTTCTACAAAGTGAATATCTGAGATGGCACGTGCAACCACGTCTGCCATTTTTGTAAATTTAATTTTATCGTGCAAGAATGCATCTACCACAATTTCATTGGCAGCATTCAAGGCACACGGCATATTTCCGCCTTTTGCAATGGCATCAAACGCCATTCCCAACAATGGGAATTTCTTCATATCCGGCAACTCAAAAGTAAGGTTGGCATAATCTGCCACAGTCAGTTTCTTGCAACAAGAAGTAAACCTGTTCGGATAATTCAAGGCATAACGAATCGGTAGTCGCATATCAGGTAATCCCAACTGAGCTTTGATTGAACCGTCACCATATTCCACCATAGAGTGAATGATGGATTGCGGGTGAACCACAATTTGAATATTTTCCGGTTGAACATCAAACAACCAACGTGCCTCAATCATTTCAAAACCTTTGTTCATCATTGAAGCGGAATCAATAGTCACTTTCGCCCCCATTGACCAATTCGGGTGTTTCAAAGCATCCGCCTTAGTCACAAATTCCAACTCTTCAATTGATTTTGTACGGAAGGGACCTCCAGATGCTGTTAGAATGATTTTATTGACGGATTTATGTTCTTCACCCACCAAGCATTGGAAAATAGCAGAGTGTTCCGAATCTACCGGTACCAAACTTGATTTTGAAGTCTTCAACAATTCAGTAATCAATTGACCTGCCACAACCAAAGTTTCCTTGTTCGCCAAGGCAATGACCTTATCACTCTTGATTGCAGCAATGGTAGGTTCCAAACCGCTATAGCCGACCATCGCAGTAACGACCACATCAATTTCAGGGTCAGTTACAGCATCGGCAATAGCCTTAGAGCCACATTCTACAATTATATCTAATCCTTCAAGGGCAGCCTTTAATTTACCATAAAACTCTTCAGAAGCGATAACCACTTTGTGAGGTCTGAATTTAACCGCTTGTTCTATCAATAAATCAACACTTCTATTGGCAGTCAACAAGTATGGTCTGAGTTTGTCGGAATACTCCGAAATCACGTCCAAAGTTTGTGTTCCAATAGAGCCTGTACTCCCTAGAATTGCTATATTTTTCTGTTTTTCCACTTTATACCAAGTTAATTATGCAAAAATATAAGAATATTTCTTCATTTAAAAATATATCCCTCTATATTTTTAACAATTCAAAGTAAAGATCATTGCTACAAAAAAATTCCCGAAGCAATATGCCCCGGGAATTTAATTCGTATCTTAAAAAGTCTATTTTATCTTCTTATAGACTTTTCTGTTAATCTTCACTGGATATTTAGCTTTCAACTCTTCAATCCATTTCTTTTCAAGATAGTTTTGATAGTCGGCAATCACCAAACCTCTCACATCAGCGACTTCTTCAGGTTGTGGAAGGATTTTTCCGCCTACTGTAAAATACAAACTATATTTGTTGCTTGATGTTTTAGCCTTAACGCCACCAAACATTTCAGAATCTACCATTGCATTTTCCCCTTTGGCAACAAGCACTCTATCCACTTTCAACACTTTACCGAAATCACGGCGAAGTACTTTTACCAATGAATCCTGACCAATAGTCTTGATTCTTTCTTTCACAACTTTTGCTACAGAGTCATTAGTTACTTGAACCAAGAAACCTTTGTATTTAGGAGATTCCCATTTATACTTATTCTTGTTTTCTGCAAAGAATTTTTCCAAACCCTCAGTATCAACTGAAGCTTTTTCCCAAACATTCTTGTTACTGATTTCAAACAACAACATACCATCACGATATTCGTTGATCAAATTACGGAAATCCACATTGTTTTTCTCAACCATGCTCTTTTCATAATCAGTAACAGTCTTGTTGATATATTCTTCAAACTTGGAGTTCAAGAATTCTTTAGCCACTTCGTCTCTCATAACACCAAAGTTCTTATATTGTGAGATTAAAGCAGAAACTGGATAATCAATGTCATCCAAAGTGAACAAAGTTTCGTTTGAATTAGAATATTTTGCAATGAATGCAGAGTCAAATTTGTTAGGAGCAAACACCTCTGCAATCATACGACGTTCAAGGTCAGTATTGCACATCAATCTGTATTGCTTTTTCAATTGCTCCATTTTAGCTTGAAGAGCTACGTTTCCGTGAGTATCATTTGAAACTTTAGCCAAGGCTTGTTCTCTCATCTCAGCATAAGAGCCAATGGCTTGAGAACTTATTTTTTTAACAATATGATAGCCATAGCGAGTGGCAAATGGTTGAGAAATCATACCATTGTCCAATTCATAGGAAACTTGTTCGAATTCCGGGACCATTTGACCTCTGCCGAACAATGGCAACATACCACCTTGACGTGCAGAACCCGGATCTTCTGATTCTTTTTTCGCCATTTCGCTGAAATCAGCGCCTGCTTTCAAAACAAGATACAAGCTGTCAACAGTTTCTTTCACTTCTTGCATCAGGACGGATTTCGTAAGTTTTCACAATGTGGAAACCGAAATCAGTAGCAAATACTGGAGAAATTTCGCCAACAGGAGTGGTAAAGCAAGCATCTTCAAATTCTGAAGGGAAACGACCCACTTGCACATATCCCATGCTACCCTTGTTGTATTTTACAGATTGGTCAATAGAATATTTTAATGCCAAATCTTCAAAACTTTCACCATTCAAAGCGCAATTGCGAATACTGTCTAATTTGGCAATAATTTTCTTATTGTCGTTGGCATCGCGTCCAAGTTGAAGCATGATGTGGCTGGCAAGAACATTGGTTTTCATTCTTTCATACATCTCTTTTGCCTTTACTTCAAGCGCCATTGTGTCAAGCAAATAAGGTTTCAGCAATTCTTCTTTATAACCATAAAATTCATTTTGGAATGCTTTTGTTGTATCAATACCCGCAGCTTCGGCATCAGCTACCTTCAATTTATATATAGTGAACATATCAATATACTTATCTAAAGGCTGATTAACCGCTTGTTGCTGGTTATTCTTATGATACATGTATTCAAACTCAGACAAAGTAATAGGCTTGCCATTAATCTCCATCAAAATTTGCTCTTTCTTTTGACCGGCAAACAATGACAAAGTTCCAGCTAATGCCAATACACTTAATGTTGTTTTTAATCGTTTCATACTAAAATATTCTACATAAAGATACAGAGATATAACGTAATTTTTTCAATTAAATTATATCTCTGTCCAATTTTTTTATTCTTAATCAAAATCAAGCATCACTACGGCTGTAGTTAGGTGCTTCACATGTGATTGCAACGTCATGCGGGTGGCTTTCCAAAACACCTGCATTAGTGATACGAGTGAATTTTGCATCATGAAGCTTTTCAATGTTTGCAGCTCCACAATAGCCCATACCAGCACGCAAACCACCAACCAATTGGTAAATTACTTCGTAAAGTGTACCCTTATAAGGAACACGAGCAGCAATACCTTCCGGAACCAATTTCTTAACATCTTTAGTTGATGCTTGGAAGTATCTGTCCTTTGAGCCGTTTTCCATAGCCTCCAAAGACCCCATACCACGATAAGACTTGAATTTACGTCCGTTGAAAATGATAGTGTCACCAGGAGCTTCTTCAGTACCTGCAACCAATGAACCAATCATCACTGAATATCCACCGGCAGCCAATGCCTTGACAACATCTCCAGAATAACGAAGACCACCGTCAGCAATCAAAGGAACGCCTGTTCCTGCAAGAGCCTTGGCAACATCATAAACAGCGCTCAATTGAGGTACACCAACACCCGCAACGACACGAGTTGTACAAATTGAACCCGGACCGATACCGACTTTCACTGCATCTGCACCAGCTTCAACCAAAGCTTTGGCAGCAGCACCTGTAGCCACATTACCAACAGCCATATCCAC
>JAHHQT010000027.1 GCA_020026215.1 Muribaculaceae bacterium | reverse complement strand
AACCAATCCCCTACTTATCTATGAATGCCATATTGGCATGGGACAAGACAAGGAAGGTATCGGTACATACGAAGAATTCCGCAAGAATGTATTACCTCGTGTCGTGAAAAACGGCTACAACGCAATTCAAATCATGGCTATCCAAGAGCACCCTTATTACGGCTCGTTCGGTTATCACGTTTCAAGTTTCTTTGCACCATCAAGCCGTTTCGGAACACCTGAAGAATTGAAGACTTTGATTGATGATGCCCATAAGAATGGTATAGCTGTGATTATGGATATCGTTCACTCTCACGCTGTAAAGAATGAAGTGGAAGGCTTAGGCAGATTTGACGGCAGCTACGATCAATATTTCTATGGCGATGAACGCCGTGAACACCCGGCTTGGGATTCTCTTTGCTTTGACTATGGCAAGAATGAAGTATTACACTTCCTATTGTCAAACTGCAAATATTGGTTGGAAGAATTTCAATTTGACGGATTCCGTTTTGACGGCGTAACTTCTATGCTGTATTATAACCACGGATTAGGTCAAGCGTTTACTTCCTATGATGACTATTACAATGGAGGTCAAGATACAAATGCCATTACTTACTTGACATTGGCTAACAAACTTATACATAAAGTAAAGCCTCACGCAATCACAATTGCTGAAGAAATGAGTGGTATGCCAGGATTGGCCAACAAGATTTCTGACGGCGGTATTGGTTTTGACTATCGTATGGCAATGGGTATTCCTGATTTTTGGATTAAGACCATTAAAGAAAAGAAAGACGAAGACTGGAAACCGTCTTCTATCTTCTGGGAATTGACAAACCGCAGAGCTGATGAAAAAACAATCAACTATGCAGAAAGCCATGACCAAGCATTAGTTGGAGACAAGACCATCATTTTCCGATTGATTGACTCTGAAATGTATTGGCACATGATGGTGGGCGACAACAATATGACCGTTGATAGAGGTATCGCACTTCACAAGATGATCCGTTTGGTAACACTCGCTACCATCAACGGTGGTTACTTGAACTTTATGGGCAACGAATTCGGTCATCCGGAATGGATTGACTTCCCTCGCGAAGGTAACGGATGGTCTTATAAATATGCTCGACGTCAATGGGATTTGGTGGACCGCGAAGATTTGAAATACAAATTCTTAGGCAAGTTCGATAATGACATCATAAACTTGGTTAAGAGTGTCAAGAATTTCCAATCATCACCAGTTGAGAAACTATGGGATAAGGATGACGACCAAATTTTGGCATTTAAACGCAACAATTTGGTATTTATCTTCAACTTCAACCCATCACAATCATTCACAGACTACGGATTCCTTGCGCCAATTGGGGAATATCACCATGTATTGGATTCTGATGAAAGTATTTATGGTGGATATAACAACATCAACTCAGAAGTAGTACACTTCACGCAAGATGACCCATTATACAAACCTCACGGAATTGGTTGGTTAAAACTTTACATTCCAGCAAGAAGCGCACAAGTTTTGAAATATATTAAACCGAAAAAACAGAAATAGATTCTAATTCACATAACAAAAGCGAGAATTAAACGATGTGTTAATTCTCGCTTTTTAATTCATAACATATCATCTTTTTCAATAACTTATACAGATAATATTATTTATCACATTAATTCAAATAAAGAATCTCTAAACGACCAAATTTGGCAAAATATCATTTAGGTATTAACTTTGCAGAAATTTTAAATCAGATGAAAGAAAGCGAAATCAAAAGCATTATAACAGAAAAATTAGGCATTGAATCATTGAACGATATGCAACGTGCAATGGCAGAAAAATCTTCCAGCCAAGAGCTTGTATTGCTTGCTCCAACAGGTTCAGGAAAGACATTGGCTTTTGCCATGAACTTGATGAAGAACTTGAAAGAGCCGACTGGCTATGTTCAAGCTGTTATTATTGCTCCTTCACGTGAATTGACTATCCAAATTTACAACGTGATTCGCCCCATTTCCGGAGATTTTAAAGTGACATGCTGCTATGGAGGTCACAAATTCGAAGACGAAAAAAATTCGTTGGAAGTTGTACCTGATATTTTGGTCAGCACACCGGGCCGTCTGTTAGACCACATCAACCGAGGAAATGTAGAATTGTACCAAACTCGCATCTTAATCATTGATGAATTTGACAAATCTTTGGAATTAGGTTTCTCCGAAGAGATGAAACGTATTATTCGTAGAATGAAAAACGTTTCCCGACGCATTCTTACCTCTGCAACACAAATCGATTCGTTTCCGGAATTCATTCCAATGAAAAATGCGTTGACTATCAATTATCTGCAAGAAAACAAAACCGAAAATCGATTAACTATTTTCAATGTTCACTCTGAAGAGAAAAACAAGTTGCAAGCACTTTTGCAATTGTTGAACAATCTTGAAAATGGGAAAACCATCATATTTTTGAATCATAGAGAATCTGCCGAACGTGTTTTTGCCTTTTTGGAAAGCAACCGTTTGTCAGCTGTGCTTTATCATGGAGGATTGGAACAAAACGACAGAGAGAAAGCCATAGCCATGCTCAACAATGGTTCTAAAATGATATTAGTTACAACTGACCTTGGAGCACGTGGCTTGGATATTGAGAAAGTAAAAAGTATTATCCATTATCACCTTCCTGTCAACGTAGAGACTTACACCCACCGAAATGGTCGTACTGCCCGTATTAACGAATCGGGAGCTATTTATATCATTACTTCAGATACAGAAAAAGTTCCTGATTTCATCGAATTTGATGAAGACTTCAAATTGGATAAAGACGCTATCCTAAAAATTAAAAACGATTATTCAGCATTATTCTTCTCAGCGGGGAAAAAAGAAAAAATTTCAAAAGGAGACGTCGTTGGATTCTTAATCTCAAAAGGAGGTTTAAACGCAGATGAAATTGGAAAGATTGATGTGTTTGACCACCACACATTAGTGGCAGTGCGCAAAGATTTAGCCAAAGCAACCTTATCTAAAATTGCCAAAGAGAAAATCAAAAATAAACGTATTAGAATAACATTGGCATAAGGCTAAAGCAACAATTCACCTTTACCCACACGGACAATAGACATTTCGCCCTCTGTACAATCTACCACAGTTGACGGAATGGTGCCTCCAACACCTCCATCAATGACATATTCCACTTTATCGGCATAATTTTCTGCTATCAAATCAGGATTAGTGCCATAATCATCGTCATCATATTCAATAGTGGTTGACAGAATAGGATTACCCAAACGGGCAGCGATTTCTACAGCAATTTGATTGTCCGGGATTCTCACTCCTACCGTTTTTCTACCTTTAAATACTTTTGGCAAGGTAGAGGAAGAATGGAAAATAAAGGTAAATGGGCCCGGCAAATTAGTTTTCATCATTTTGAACTGATTATTGTCAAAACGAGCGTAGTCGGCAACCATAGAAATGTCAGAACAAACAATTGACAAATTAGTCTTATCAGGGTTTATCCCCTTCAATTTACAGATTTCATTAATTGCCTTATTGTTTAAAGCATCACAACCAATGGCATAAAGCGTATCTGTCGGGTAAATTATAATTTTTCCATCACGCAAGGCATCAACAATCATATCTATATATTTTTCGTTGATGTTCCCCTCAAAAAACTTAAGTATTTTCATAGCATTATTTAATCTTTTAGAAATAAGAAACTTCTATTGATGAAGCGTTGCAGTATTTTTCCAACAAACCGATGGTCCACTCCACAGTTTCATGCAACGGCATTTCTTCTGCAAAAGCGTTGATTTGCATTTGAAGATTCACAGTATCCAAAGTAATCTTGGTTCGTTCAACATCACTTGTCGGGCTACCAATGCCACCAACAGCATCACGATAAACAGGCAAACCTTCAACATTCAGCATACCGCGTCCGATGCCTTCATATTCTTCATCTTTTTCACCGACACCCCAAGTCACAACATCTCCTTGAATTTTGTCTGCATCAAAGCCTCCGATAGCATATCCACTCACCATTGAAACGAGGTTAATTAAATCTACAAGAGTATTGATTCTGTAAATATCCATACCCTTCACCACTCGACGACACAAAGCCTCACTTGAGACACGATAGCGATTGGGATCTTTCCCCAAACTTTTATAGAGGTGGCGTGTTTCTGCAATCGCGGGACGTTTGTTAATCCAAAGCAATTCATCATAACTTTCCCTGATTCTTTTTGACGCCAACTGAATTTCCGCCCAAAGTTCTTCTGAAGTAGGGGTATTTTCAACTTTAGCTTTTATCAAAGCTATTTGCGTCATTGGACAGATTTCTTTAATTTTGTGGTCGATTCTTATTTCCATTTTTGTAAAATATGTTGTTTTACAAAAATAATATATAATTTACAATAAAGCATCCAAGAAAGCAAAATTAAACTATATGAAAATAGGTATTATAGTAGCAATGGGTAAAGAGCTAAAACTACTGCTCAACCTTATTGAAAACAGGACAGAACAAGAAGTAAACGGATACAGAATTCATTTTGGTAAAATTGGCAAACACGAAGTCTGTGCCATGCAATGCGGTATCGGTAAAGTCAATGCCGCTATTGGGACATTGTCAATGATTGACACATTTACTCCAGACTTGGTTATCAACACAGGTGTGGCAGGAGGAGCAGATTTGTCTATCAAACAAATGGACATCGTAGTAGGAAGTCAAATTGCTTACCACGATGTTTGGTGCGGACCGGGGACTGAATACGGTGAAGCTGCCGGCTATCCTTTGTATTTCGAATCTGATGCTGCTATCATCAACCTCATAAAAGGCATGAATTTGAACGAACAAATCAAGTTCGGTTTGATTTGCTCAGGTGACAAATTCATTGCATCTGTAGAAGAAGTGAATGAAATCAAGTCACACTTCCCTAATGCACTAGCTGTAGATATGGAATCAGCTTCTATTTCTCATGTCTGCAAAATGAAATCCGTTCCAGTATTCATCATGCGTGTAATCAGTGACACTCCGGGAGCAGAGCATGACAACGTGAGCCAATATGAAAACTTCTGGGAATCAGCTCCGGAACACACATTCATCACACTATCAAAGATTCTTGAAAACATTTAAAATTCAAAGATAAATGGAAAAAATACCAAGTTTCACAATTAATCACTTAGCATTAAAAAGAGGTGTTTATGTTTCTCGTTATGATGTGACAGCATCTGGTGACTGGTTGACTACATTTGATGTAAGAATGAAAGAGCCGAACAACGAACCAGCAATAAGCCAATCTGCACTTCACACCATCGAACACCTTGCAGCTACATTCTTGCGTAACCACCCGACATGGAAGAATGAAATTGTTTATTGGGGACCTATGGGATGCTGCACAGGCAATTATCTTATTGTAAAAGGGAAACTTACATCAAAAGATATTCTTCCCCTATTGATTGAAACCTTTGATTTCATCAGCAAATACGAAGGAGAGATCCCAGGAGCTACACCACGCGACTGCGGTAACTACCTTTTGAACAATTTACCTATGGGCAAATGGGAATCAAAAAAATATTTGGAAGAAGTTTTGCTATGTGCAAAAGAAGAAAATTTGAATTACCCGGACTAGTCTTCGGGTAATTCCTTTGCTTTTACCACCCAACAATCAGCATCATAGATCAACGAAATGATGCCTAAGGAATATAGACGGCTGATGATATTTTCTGCCGTTTTAGCAGAGATATGCAATAGAATGGGCATATCATCCATGGGAACTTTCTCATTGGCAGAAATCAAGCTCAACATCTTGGATTCGGTATCCGAGAAGGAAATAAAAGACTGATTGGCTGAATTTTTGCGCCAAATCTTAGCCACTTTTTTAGGCACCTGAATATTTTCATCCTTTACCCTATAGTAAGTCTGCCAAACTGCATTGTCATCCTGAGCCATGACTAACTTTTCAGATGGCGCAATATCCACCTTCAATACAAATTTTCCTTGTACATTATAAAGAGTCTGCTCCACTTTTTGTGACGGCTTGCAGTACATCTCGGCAGCCTGCTCTATCATATAGAATTCCTCTTCTGTCCTAACCCCTGCGACATTACCATTGTCCTTCACGCCAATTAATAATGTGCCACCCGTATTATTGGCAAATGCGGCAATACTACGTGCAATTTTACGGGAATCGGAGATTAGAAATTTGAAGTCAAGATTTTCATGCTCCCCTTGCGAAATTAGTTCAAAAATATATTCAGCATCATGAATTGCCTTCATGTTCTTGATTTCTATCATAAGCGCTTTTGTCTCTCCTTTGCTTTTCGTTGTTCATACAATTGGTATGAATTAGCCAAGTTGTGCCATACACTATAGAAACCACCTGCAATTGCAGTTACTGGAGTAAAGAATGTGTAGCCCAACCAAATAGCCAAAATTGTATTTTTCTGGCCTAATGCTTGACCTGCAGTAATTTCATCATTATAAACACGTCCTATTTTTCTACCTAAATAGAATTGGATAAAACAAGACAATAAAGAAACAGTGGCAATCCCCACGTGGAATACAGAAGACAAATTACTGTGCACTATGGTTTTCACTGTCATTGCAATAGCCAAAGACAAGGCTACTGCCCACAAATAGAATGGTAAATTCGGATACTTTATCAATGCGGCATGCAACTTAGGCATAAATTGACGAATTGCCAATGCAGCAATAAGCGGACCTAACAACAATGGAAATACCTTTTGCAAAATCAACAAAAAGGATGACATGAAAGACACTCCTGCTGTAGGGTGAATCATTGAAACACCCAACGGAATGGCCACAGAAACCGCGAGATTAATAAAAATGGTATAGGAAACCACCGAAGCTGCACTACCCTCCAACTTGCTGACAACAACTGCCGCAGCTGTAGCCGTAGGACAAATGATACACAGCATGGCACCTTCTATTAAAATGGTATATGCATTATGAGGGATGAACATAAGCAATAATGCCCCCAAAGAAAATATTCCAACTTGAAAAAGCAACAAATAGATGTGCCATCGCGTTATTTTCAAATCTGTAAATTTCACTTTACAGAACGACAAGAATAACATTGACGCAATCAAGGATGGTTGAATGATTGAAATAGAACCAACAATCACTGAACGTGCTGACGGAGTAAATGGAATAGCCTTATAGGTAAAATATATAATTACCCCCATTACCATTGCAATTGGAAGCATCCAATCTTTCAAGAAAGTCAACATTTTCATCTCTAAAACAATTTTTTCACTTTTAGTTGAATGCAAAGGTACATATTTTATTAAAATTCAAAATCAACAAAATCTCACAAAATAACGTTAAAATGCACATTTTTGGAAAAATGCCATCAATAGAGACTTTCAATAGCGTTTTTAACGCCTTTTTCCCCCTTTCCAAGCCCTAAAAAGCCCTGCTAAAATATTTTAGGTTCAGTGGTTTTATTATAATTTTGCACTTTATATTCTGAAAGAAAATTTGTTGGAACATAAATATAAACATTCACAGGATTTTATCGTACTTATACATGACTCAGAAGTTCCCCAATTACCCATATTTAGGTATTGTTGAAAGGTTTTCACCATTGTAATTTTGTACGATTAAATGCGATGTGATTCGCAACAGATTTTAAAGTATTAGACAAACTATTAATATTAAATAAAATGAGTCGACGTATATTATTATTAACTCTTCTCTTATACTTAATTCCTACTTTTTTTGCGACTTCGCAAAATACAACTCAACATAAAATTATCTTAAGTGGTATAATTCGTGACACACATACAAAAGAAGCTCTACCCTTTGCATCTTTACAATTAAAAGGGGATCACAATTATGCAACTATGGCTGACGTGGACGGTCACTTCAAGATGACCGGAATCGAACCGGGCAGATACAGCATCTCAGTTTCGTATGTAGGCTACAAAAAGTACCAGAAAAAATTCGATCTTCAAAAGAACACCTATTTGATTTTCAATCTGAATGCAGCGAACCAACTTCGAGAAGTGGTAGTAACGGCAACAGAAGCAAGAGGTCCTGTTACAGCATCTGTAATTGACCGTGATGCCATGTCGCACTTGCAGCCAAGTAGCTTCACTGACATTCTGGAACTTCTTCCAGGTGGTGTTTCCAAAGATCCGAACATGGGAGTTGCCAACACCATCAAATTACGTGAAACAGGAACTACTGATGCCAACGGTAATTCAAGCAATAACCAAGACTATGCCATTTCATCATTAGGGACATTGTTCGTTGTGGACGGCGCTCCAATCAACACCGATGCCAACCTACAATATTCTCCGATGTCAAACACCTATTCTTCGGGAAGTTCAAATGATACAGAATCCAAACGTAACATTACTAACCGCGGTGTGGATATGCGTTCAGTCTCAACCGATGATATCGAAAGCGTTGAAATTATCCGTGGTATTCCATCTGTAGAATATGGTAACTTGACAAGTGGTGTCATCAACATCAAGAAAATCAGAAAATCCACCCCATTCACAGCCCGTTTCAAGGCCGACGGATACAGCAAATTGATAGCTGTAGGTAAAGGTTTCGCACTTAACGGCAAACAAGACGTGGTATTAAACGTCGATGGTGGTTACTTGAACTCAAAAGTTGACCCTACAAATAATTTGGAAAACTACCAACGTGCCAATGCTTCCTTGCGTTTGACATGGAACTGGAAACGTGACAACTTGGCAACACGCTGGGCCTCTTCATTGGACTATACAGGTTCATTCGACAACAGCAAACAAGACCCAGACTTGAACTTCGGTCGTATTGATGAATATAAATCTACCTACAACCGAACAGCATTCACCAACAGTTTGAAATTTGAATTTCCAAGAATTGAATTCTTGAAATTGATTGAATTGAATACTTCAGTCAGCTTGCAACACGATAAATTGAAACAAAGAAGACTGGTATCCCCTCAACGTTACGGACTTGCACCAACCAGCGCAGAACCTGGCGAACACGATGCAGCCATCTTGTTTGCAGAATACATGTCAGACTATTTGAGTGAAGGAAAGCCATTCAATACTTATTTGAAATTCAAGGGAATCCTACACTTTGATCCTGCAGGATTTGAAAATGACATAAAACTCGGTGGTCAATGGGACTACACCAAGAACTTCGGTCGCGGACAAGTTTACGACTTGAGCCATCCGATGTCAGCAGTTGGTAACTGGGACTCACGTCCAAGAGCTTACAAGGACATTCCTGCCATGCAAAACTTGTCATTCTTCGCAGAAGACATGGTAACAAAACGTTTCAGCGGTAACAAATTGGAACTTTTGTTAGGTGTACGTACCAATACACTGACCGGTTTGGATAAAAAATACTATTTGAAAGGCAGGATTTACTTAGACCCTCGTGTCAATGCCCAATGGACATTCCCTGGTATCGAAATTGCCAACAAGGATTTGAAAATCTCTCTGGCTGGAGGTATCGGCTGGATGACCAAGATGCCGACATTAAACTACTTATACCCGGATAAACGTTACAACGAAATCACACAATTGGCTTACTATGATGACAAAGACCCTATTCATAACAGCCGATTCACTGTAATGTCTTACATCCAAGACCAAACCAACTATGAATTGAAACCGGCGCGTAACAAGAAATGGGAACTACGTACAGACTTCACCTACGGTGGCAACCGTTTATCTGTCAGCTACTTCAGAGAAGTAACTTCTTCAGGTTTCCGATACTCAAACACTTACGCTCCTTATGCATACAAAGACTATGACGAATCATCCATCAATAGCTCTGAATTACAAGGTCCTCCTGCATTGGAGAATATCCCATACGTGGAAAAAGAGAAATTGGACTCTCACCGTCATGCTGAAAACGGAAGCCGTTTGGAAAAAGAAGGTGTGGAATTCCAATTCAGTTCACAACGTATCAACCCTATCCGCACAGCCATCAACATTTCCGGTGCTTGGTTCAAATCAGTTTACACCAATAGTTTACCAATGTACAATGCGGTCAGCGACGTTGTAAACAATATTATCGTTCAAGATAACTACGTAGGTTTGTATGACTGGAACGACGGTCAAGTCAACCAGAAGTTCAATACCAACTTCATGCTGGACACTCAAGTTCCTGAATGGGGCTTAATCTTTACCACTTCTGTTCAATGCTTGTGGTACACCAAACGCAAAACCCAGGAAAAAGACGGAATGCCTATGGCTTACCTTGATGTTGCAGACGGTCAATTGCACCCATTTGACGAAACAGCACAACAAGATGCCATTCTTCAACACTTGATTCAACACTACAATAAGGATACTTTTGCTGAAAGAAAGATTCCTATGTCAATGTATGTCAACTTCAAGGCAACCAAGAAAATTGGTAAATATCTAAGTTTGTCATTCTTTGCAAACAAGATATTGGACTACACTCCTAACTACGAAATGAACGGATTCACCATCCGTAAGAATGTTGACCCATATTTCGGTATGGAATTGAACTTTAAATTGTAAAAAAGCAAAATAATAAAGATATGAAATTCAAATATTTATTTCTTATTCCGGTTTTAATGTTTGTTTTGGCATCCTGTCAGGACGAAACAGACGTACAACGTACCGAAACGTTTGTAACCATCACCTATCCTAAAAATATGGATAACTTGAATATCAAAAGTGAAAAACTTGTATTCAAAAATTTGGGAACAGGCGAAGATATTGAAATGCCAATTGCACAAAGCTACAGACTACCTAAAGGTCTTTACAACTGTAGCTATAAAGCAGATGTTACCTATCAAGTTACCACAGAAGGTTCAGAAAGCAACCCTGAAAACGGACAAGCTGGAGACCACAACACAGAAGGTCCTGAAACAGTTACTCTTAATGGTAAACTTTCGGGGAAACTCGAATCTTTCGAAGTTAAAAGTGACGATTTGCTAAAATTGAACATTGAAACATTTCTGTTTACCGACAAAGACGACTTTATCTTTGAAGAAATTTTCTTCACTGGAACTCTTCGTCCTTCAGGCTCACAATACTATGGTGACAGTTATTTCAAAATCTATAACAACACAGACCATGTTCTTTATGCAGATGGCTTGGCAATTTGTGAATCAAAATTCAAATCAACTTTATACTTCAACTACAAACCTGATATCCGCAAAGACACCTTCACTATCTGGGCATTGTATGTTATTCCTGGCAGCGGTAAAGATCACCCTGTACAACCGGGAGAAAGCCTGTTGATTTGTGATACAGGCATCGATCACAGAAACGCCAACCCAAACTCTTTGGACTTTAGCAAGGCTGATTTCGAATGGTATGACGTTTCCACCAAACCAGCACATATGGACATCGATAGTCCAACAGTTCCTAACTTGGACAAATGGTATTGCTATACCTTGAGTTTCTGGGTATTACATAACCGTGGTTTCTGCTCATACGCCTTGGCTCGTATTCCAATTGACAAAGAAACTTATCTGAAAGACTATTACTACACTTACGAATATACGATGTTTCTCCCTTCAGGCACATTCCCAATGCAACAATCGGCGTATAAGATGCCAAACGCATGGATTGTGGACGGCGTAAATTGTAGTGTGGAAGCGGCGAGAGACTGGGATATCCTTCCTCCTACCGTGGATGCAGGATGGACACACTGTGGTACAATTGACCACGACAAGACTCGTTATTTCAAGAGTGTTCGCCGTAAAGTTGCAGGATTTGAAAACGGACGTTGTATTCTACAAGACACCAACAACTCTACCGATGACTTTAATACAGAATGCGTTCCTTCAGAAATTGAAATTCAAGGTTCATCCAAAGATGCACAAGGAACAAAAGCCACTACCCTTACATGGGACGGCGTACTTCCTAAAAAATAACATTTAAGCAGAAAAGGAAATGAAAAGCAAACTAAATATATTATTCTTTTTAGCTGTTACATCTATGACTTTCTCTTTTGCCAACGCACAAGAGACTGAAGCCAAGAAAGGGAATGCCCCAATTTTGCAAAGAGTTGTAGAAAACAAATATTCATATACCGAATTCTTCACATTGCCTTATGCCAACCCCTCTATGAAATATAAGCAATACAACCACACGTTGAATGAAGTTTTCGTAGGTGGAGAAATTCGTGACGAAAGTTCTGCCATTATCATGCAACAAGGTGACGGTGAACGCTACGGAATCGTAGATGCCAAGGCTTTTATCAGCCGTGACAAATACAGTATGTGGGGTAGCGCATCCTATAACAACGGAAAGCAGAAAAATATGCGATGGAACGAAACATCAGACTTCCTGCTTCTATACCCTTACGTCATGGGAGACTCTATCGGTGGTGATTCAAAAGTTGAAAAATACTATTTCAATGGTGGATATGCTGGGAAAATCGGTCGCGTCATTTGGGGACTTGATGCGTCCTATAAAGCAACTTTGAGCTATCGCCAAATCGACCCTCGTCCGCGTAACATCACAGGTGAATTGGATTTCCATTTGGGAGCTGCATTATCAGAACTTGGCAACTACAGGCTGGGAACTTATGTCAATGCCTACAAATACAAACAAAAGAACGTTATCGAATTCTATAATGAACAAGGGAACTTGACACTTTACCACTTTACGGGTTTAGGTACGGACTAATACCGCTATAGAGGTGAAAAGAAAGAAACTTACTACAAAGGCAATCGCTTCGGCATAGGCTTAAACCTTATCCCGGAAAACGGCAATGGTTTTACTGCTAACGTAGAATTCAACCGATTCAAGTTTGAGAAGATTATTTCTTCTTTGAACAACCTGCCAATGGCTGAATTGAAAGACTACACTACAAAAGGAGAAGTCGGTTACAAAACCAAACAAGGCAACAATGCATGGGGTACAAAAGCAGAAATCCTTTATGAACACAAAAAAGGGTTTGAGAACATATTTGGAGACCCTGCCAATGACATCTATCCCCTAATCGGCAATACCCAACAATATGGTTTTAACCAACAGGAATATATGGTTTCAGGATTCTATGAAAAGGCTACCAAAAATGGTTTCGGATTCTCTGTAAATCCTGAGATTGGCTATTATACAACAACAATAAAATATATCTATCCACAACGTAAACTAACCAATGACCGTCTGAATGCCGGTGCATCATTCATCATTTGGAAACAGATGGGCAAATTTCTGTTGAAAGCCAACGTGGGGGCAAAACATTCTGCATCACTTGATGCAGATTTACTGCTGACAAAAGTACCGACAGAAGTCACCACCGAAGCATTGTACAATAACTACAAATTTATTGATTCCAGTCATACTCTTCTTCAAACAGGAATCAATGGATATTTCCAAATCAATCCTCAAATTGCAGGATACATTTCAGCAAACTGGGAACACGGTTGGTATATTGACGATATTTATACAAACAATGCTTTAGTAACCGTTGGAGTTTCATTCTAAAATACATCTCAATTCAGTTCACTGAATTTTAACATAAAAAGCAACTAAAATGAGCCAAATTGTATTTTATGTGCAATTTGGCTCATTTTTTATAACTATCTCAATAAAAATCCATTGAACTCTTACAATTCATAATCTTTATAATTTATCTATCCTTATTTTATAACCATGCACACCTATATAGACTTTAAATTGCAAGTTTTTAACATTCAATTCTCACTTAAAATATTTTAAAAGTGTCTTTCTGGCATACCTATTTTAAGGCTATTTTCATCCATCAATACCCACATATAGGTATTGGATTCCCATACTAATCTTTGTTCCTTTGCAAATATTTAAGGTTGTTCTAAAAAAATCACTAAATACTATATAATTTATGAAAAAATCTTTACTATTTGCTACAGCAATTCTATTTGCTGCAACAGGTTCTCTTAATGCTCAAGTTCCTACAGAAGTTGAAGCATTGAACGGTAATTGGGCTGCTATGACAGGCAGTTTGGGTATGGATGTCAGCGAGAGAGCTTCTATCAACGAACAAGGAGAAACCTTTGTCACACTTTGTTCAAACACACAACCTGAAAAAGAATGGATATCATATATGGATATCAAGTTCAACGGTTCTGGCATTTCATTGGAAAGAAACGGTAACCCTGACTTTGTAATGTACAAACTTGACAAAACAGGAAAACCATTAATGATTCTTCACTCAGACAGAGGTTATTTTGACAAACTATCACCAATGGTTGCAACTCCTGATGGTGGTGCTCTTTTGGCATTACACGTAAAAAGACTGGACAGAGATCGTATTTTCCCACAAGACAATGGCAAAGACCACTATATGTTCAGAATGTACAATTCTCTTGATCCAAACTATGTTTACACTATTGAAGAACCAAATATTCCTAAGGAAGACGGTTGGGTATTCAAAGGATACCTTTTAAAACTTGACAAGAACGGTAAAGTTGAATGGAGAAGAGATATCAATGCAGATTCAACACCAGTGAATGTTAATGGTTCTAATAAAAAATGTTCTGATATGTTCAGCATGGAAGACGTAATTGTAGGTCCTGACGGCTGCTTCTACGTTCTTGGTAAGTTTGCACGTCCTCTAAACATACAAGGTGCACCTAAACAATTTATTCCTGACAACATCCCTGCTGACTGGAAATATGACTTCATTCAATATCCTGCAGGCGATATGTACTTGACTAAATTTGACGCTAACGGTAACTACAAATGGACAATGACTCACAAAGCCGGTAGCTTCGTTAAGAATGAAGGTTGTAGAAGATTGGCTGCTGACAAAGAATCTGTATATGTAGTAGGTCACGTTTCTGGTACTGAAGGCCAAACGACTACATTTGGAGACAAAACTCTTACTATTCCTACAAGTGACTTGCAACACATCTTCTATTTGAAAGTGAACTGCAAGGCTAATGAAACAGCTACAGATGGCAATATTAAAGTTGATTTTGCACAACTTATCAAACTTGCTCCTAATGCATTGAAGAAAAAAGGTAACAAGATCATGTGTTTTGCTGCTGAAGACGATAAACTAATCATTGGTGGTGGTATCCAAGGCATTCTATACGGTCATGACGGAAATGAACTATTAAAGAATGACACTAAAGCTTATCACGGATATGCTATCACAGCATCTGCTATTGATGGTAAAACTCTTGCCGGTACAGAAATCTGTTATGTTGACAATACTACTAATGAAGTAGAAGGTCTTCACATTGCAGGCGACAGCCTTTACATTGCAGGATACTCAATGGGTCACTACGGATGGGTAGGCGCATTAGACAAAGAAACCCTTAAAACAGGCAAAGTATATTCTACTTTCAAAGGTGGTTTCTGTACTCTTCAAAAAGGTCTATTCAAAGACAATCAAATCACAATTGTTGGTAGAGGTCAATTGAAACCTTTCGAAATTAAAGGTATTGACAATACAAATCTTAACCCTGGAACTGATAAAAAATCTCCTGATTTTAAAGCTTGGGAAGTGTTGATTGCAAACTTGACTCTTACAGGCATTAACGAACAAGGTAGCGTAGAAAGCATTGAAAAAGCTAACGTTCTTAACGTGTATGCATCTAAAGGCAACATCAATATTGTCGCTGCTGAACCTTGCCAAGTTAACATCTACAGCATCTCTGGAATGCTTGTTAAAGCAATGGATGTTGAAGCTGGTTCTACAGCTGTTGAAATGCCACAAGGATTCTATATTGTTAATGGTAAGAAAGTGATTGTTTACTAATCATAGAAAACATCCTAATAACAAAAAGTCCGGTTATGTAGCTCATAACCGGACTTTTCATATCTATATACCTAAACAATGAAAATGGATGCAATTATTACCCCAAAATAGGTATTGCCCATATTTCATATTATCAATTTCTTTGTGCATTACAATCTGACAACATATATAGCATCTTTTTTAATAAAAACATATATATTAAAATGACAATTATGAAAAAAACTTTACTTATTAGTGCGGTACTATTCGCATCAATTATGCACATCCAAGCAGCAGAAACCTACACAAAAGAAACATTAACAGCCAATTGGGCTGAGATAGTTGGCGGTAACGGAATAGATATGTCCGGAGCTTGGAGCGTCAATGCTCAAGGCGAAATTTTCTTCACACAAGCAGTCAACACATTCAAAGACAATGCTGAATTCAACTATGCAGATCAAAAATTCGTAGGATCTAATGTATCAACTGACGTTAATGGTAGTCCTGACTTCGCAATGTTTAAGATTAATCAAGATGGTAAACTTATTATGACTGTCTATTCTGACAGAGGTTATTTCTACCACAACAACGCTCCTATGACTTCTACATCTGATGGTGGTTTTATTGTTGCATTCAAACAAAGATTAACAGACAATACAGACTACGATAATGGTAAAAACATCATGCTAAGATTATACACAACAACTGATCCTAATTATGTTTATACTATAGAAGAGCCGACTTTGCCTAAAGAAGACGGATGGATCAACAGGGGTTATATCGTAAAATTCGACAAAGACGGTAAGGTCCAATGGAAAAGAAAACTTGTCACTGATACTAAAGGAATTACAGACAGCCAAGGTTCTAAAAAATCCTGCTCGAACATGTTTGATTTCAGCGATATCGTAGAAGGTTCTGACGGACACTTCTATATTCTTGGTAAATATGCACGTCCTATGACCATCGAAGGTGCCTCTAAAGAATTCATTCCGAACAATATCCCTTCAAACTGGGATTATGACTTCGTTCAACACGCTGCCGGTGATATGTTCTTGATCAACTATGATGCTGAAGGCAACTACCAATGGACGCTAACTCATGAAGACGGAAGTTTAGTTGCTAACGAAGGTGCTCAAGATATGACAATTGATGGTGACGATCTTTACATTATGGGACACTTCAAAGGTAAACAAGGTGAAAAAACCACATTCGGAGGTAAAACACTCACCGTCCCGACTGATGATATTCAACACCAATTCCTAATGAAAGTAAACTTGACTGAAAATGCTGCTGCAACAGACAACAACGTAAAAGTTGAATATACTAAAGTTGTTGAACTTGCTCCAAACGAAGCTAACAAGAAAGCTATCAAACCGATGTTCATCACAGTTTCAGGAAACAAAGTCATCTTTGGTGGTGGTCTAATGGGTATTCTTAAAGATGGTGATAAAGAAGTTTGTAAGAACGACATGACCCAATATCACGGTTATCTGGTTGCAGCTGATAAAAACGACGGTAGCATTCTAACAGGCAGAGAATTCTTCCCTTACAATGGTATTAGCGGAATCGAGAATGCACATATCGTCGGCGACAGCATATATGTTTCAGGTTACACTCTTTCAAACAGCGGTTGGATATATGCAATCGACAAAGAAACATTAGCAACAGGTAAAGTTTATCACTGCTACAATGGTGGTGGAGTTTGTACACTTCAATCTTCAGTTCTTTACAAAAACCAAGTCACAATATTTGGCCGCGGTCGTCAACAACCGTTCATTGTGGCTAGTATAGATTCAGACTACATCAACCCTGCAAAAAGCTTCTACGGTGGTCAAGACAAGAACTGGGAAACATTGGTTTGCAACTTTACACTTAACGGAATCAAAAATGACGTATCTGGAATTGAAAATGTTGAAACTGCAGAATTCACAGCTTATGCATCAAAAGGTTGCATAAACATTGCAACAACTGAACCATGCCAAGTATCCGTTTACAGCATCTCCGGCTCCTTGCTAAAGGCTGTTGCCGTTTCTGCTGGTAATACAGCAATCAATATGCCTGAAGGATTCTATATTGTTAATGGTAAGAAGGTAATTGTTTACTAAACCAATGGAATAATTCACATAAAACAGATTATAATCAATAAAAAAATAAAGGTCGCAAATTCTGCGACCTTTATTTTTATCCAAAAGCAAATAAAAATTCTGTCAATTTAACCTAAAATACCAATAGATATACATAACACTACTAACATTACCCTAAAATAGGTATTGATAAAGTATTTATAATAAGGTTTCTTTGTGAATAGGAATCTGACACCATTTATGAAACTTTAATTTAAAAAACATAAAATCATTATTAATTGAAGGAATATGAAGAAAACTTTACTAATTAGTGCTGCTATTATTGCTTTAGGTATGCAAGTTCAAGCAGTAGAAACTAACACAAAGGAAATCCGCACAGCTAATTGGGCTGAAATGGTAGGTGGTCAATGGATGGATATCTCTGGTGCCTCGAGTGTTAACGCTCAAGGGGAAATTTTTGTAACACACGCAGCAAACACATTCCCTGACAAAAATGAATTCAATTTTGCCGACACTAAGTTTACAGGTTCAGGTCTTTCTGATGGCCCTAACGGTAGCCCGGACTTTGGCTTGTACAAAATCAGCCAAGATGGTAAGCTAATCATGGCTATCCACTCTGACAGAGGTTATTTTCACCACTCAAGTTCACCAATGACAGCAACTTCTGATGGAGGTTGTATCGTTGCTTTCAAACAAAGATTAATTGAGAACACCGATTATGACAATGGTAAAAACATCATGTTGAGAATTTATACTACAGCGGATCCCAACTATGTTTATAGCATTGAAGAACCCAACCTTCAAAAAGAAGACGGATGGGTATATAAAGGTTACGTTGTAAAATTTGACAAAGACGGTAAAGTTCAATGGAGAAGAAACATTTCTACAGATACCAAAAAAATTATTGATGGTCAAGGTTATGAAAGATCTTGTTCAAACATGTTCGATTTCGAAGACATTCAACAAGGTCCGGACGGAAGTTTCTATGTTCTTGGTAAATACGCACGTCCTATGACTATTGAAGGTGCTCCTAAAGAATTCATTCCGGATAATATACCTTCAAACTGGGATTATGACTTCGTTCAACACGCAGCTGGTGATATGTTCCTTACAAAATACGATGCGCAAGGTAACTACCAATGGACATTGACTCACAAAGACGGTAGCTTGGTAGCTAATGAAGGTGTGAAAAAGATGGTTCTTGACAACGAAGCTATTTACATCATGGGACACTTCAAAGGAGAAGCAGGACAAAGCACTACTTTTGGTGACAAATCTCTAACAATTCCAACAAGTGACATCCAACACCAATTCTTTATGAAAATAAACTTTGCAGACAATGTTAATGCAACAGACGACAACATTAAGATTGAATATGCAAAAGTTCTTGAAGTAGCAAAAAACCAAGGGGGCAAAAAAGCTATCAAACCAATGTTCATCTCAGTAAGTGACAATAAACTTATGATTGGTGGCGGTATCCAAGGTGTTCTTAAAGACAATGGCAAAGAAATCCTTAGAAACGATATGAACTTCTATCATGGTTATATGTTCACTGCAAACAAAGCCGACGGTACAGTTCTTGTGGGTAGAGAATTCTTCCCTTACAATGGTATCAGCGAAGTTGAATCTGTACATTTAGCAGGAGACAGCATCTATGTTTCAGGATATACTCTTTCAAACAGCGGTTGGACTTATTCTATTGACAAAGAAACTCTTGCAACAGGAAAATTCTATCAAACATTTACAGGTGGCAACTGTACACTTCAAAGCGCCGTTGCCTACCAAAACAAAATCACAGTATTCGGACGTGGTCGCAACAAACCATTTGGAGTACAAGGTATAGCTTCTGAGAAAATAGATCCAGGACAAGATCAAAGCGCGCCTGAGTATAAGAGCTGGGAAGTGTTGATTGCCAACTTCACATTCGAAGGTATCAAATATGAAGATGCGGGAGTAGAAAACATGGAAAAAGTTCCAGAATTCACAGCCTATGCATCAAGAGGCTGCATCAATGTTGTAAGCGCTGAACCTTGCCAAGTTTACGTTCACAGTGTCTTTGGAGCATTGCTTAAATCAGAACAAGTTGGCATAGGTACAACTGCAATTGAAATGCCTAAGGGATTCTATATCGTTAATGGCAAGAAAGTCATAGTTTATTAAGGATTTACATAATTTTTAATAGAAATAATTTTCAAATAGGAGATAGGTTGCGTAAATTTGCATCCTATCTCCTATTTGTTATAGAAAATCAATTTAATGTCAAACAATAAAACAAATTTTTAAATGAAAAAATTGAACATTTTCAGCCTAACAGTAGTTTTGGCTGTTGCTCTTTTTGCAGTATCATGCAATAACAATTCAAACAAAGTAGAAACAGCAGAAGAAACAAAAGTAGCTGCAGTATTTGATGTTGATTCAATCCTTTCAGTTGCTCCTGAATACGTTAACGATACTATCGAAGTTGAAGGTGTTTGTGTACACATCTGTTCACACGGTGCCGGCAAAATCTCTTTGATGGGTAGCGACGACACTAAAACTATCATGTGCCACGCAAGCAAAGAACTTGGCGCTTTCAAACAAGAATGTGTAAACAGTGTCGTACGTGTTAAAGGTGTTGTTGTTGAACAACGCATGGATGAAGCATATCTTCAAACTTGGGAAGAACAAATCAAGGCTCAAACTGTTAAACAACACGGAGAAGGTCAAGCTGCTGGTTGCGATAGCGAAATGAAAGCTCATCAAGA